>JBKDJT010000335.1:0-7915 GCA_046345435.1 Bacteroidota bacterium | reverse complement strand
GAGCATTGGTTATATGTGTGATTGGTGCAATCCCTTCATAATGCCCCCACATTTTCCGACTCACTTCACCGTGCAGTGCGCTCACCCCATTTGAGATACGAGAGAAACGAAGCGCTGCCAGTGAATGATTGAAAAGATCGTCGTGCATGCCGGTAATTTCGCGAACCTGATCGAGCGGCATACCACAGAAATAGCTCATCTTATCACAGAGGTAAATATCATGCTTTTCATTACCTGCTTCTTCAGGAGTATGCGTTGTGAAAACCATTCTTTTCTTTACCTCCTCAACGCTTCCGAATTTATTATGTAAATAGAAAGCAGCAGAAATCGCATGTGCTTCATTTAAATGATATACATCAGGGTGATATCCAAGTTCGTCCATCAGCTTAGCTCCACCAACACCTAATAAAATAAACTGAGCCACTTTGGTGGCCACATTGGCATCGTATAAACGATGAGAAATGGTTTGAGAGATATAATCGTTCTCCGGTAAATCTGTGCTGAGGAAGAAAAGCGGCGCAGTTTTGAATGTTTCCGGATTTAAATACCAGGCTTTCACCCAAACCGGATGATCGTGAATACTAATTTGAAATTTAATTCCTGTGTCTTCTAGAAAATTATAAATCTTTTCATTCCACTGAACCTGTAAAGTCTGATCCTGGTTTCTTGCCTGATCGTAATAGCCGTATTTCCAGAGAATACCCACGCCAATGAGGTTCTGGTTCAACTCATATGCACTGCGCATATGTGACCCGGAAAGAAAACCCAAACCACCACTGTAGATTTTAAGAGGCTGATGGATGGCGAACTCCATCGAAAAATATACCACTTTTTTGCTATACCGGCTGTCTGCCTGGTATGGAACTTTGTAATTGCTGAAACTCATAATCAGTTTTGTTTGCTAAAGGGGCTGCAATATAAATCTTTAATTGCAAACTGAAGCAGACAGCCAGCATTTCATAAAGCCGTATTTTTCAGATTTTACACTCATTTTTTTTAGATTTGTCTAAATTTTACGCCTTTGCCTTATACTACTGCGGAAGAAAATTATCTTAAAGCCATTTGGAAACTGGAATCCGAAGGCTTGCATGCTAGCACAAATGCCATTTCTGAGAGATTAAAAACAAGGCCGGCATCTGTGACCGATATGCTGAAGAGACTGACAGAAAAAAAATTACTTCATTATCAGTCGCACCGGGGAGTTAAGCTTACTTCGGAGGGAAAAAAAGTATCGCTTTCAATTGTACGCCGCCATCGACTTTGGGAGTCGTGTCTTGTGGAAAAACTAAAATTCCCCTGGCCTGAAGTACATGATATATCTGAGGAAATGGAGCATATCAGCAATCCAACATTGATTGAACGACTTGATCGCTATCTGGGTCAACCGAAGACGGACCCCCATGGCGATCCCATTCCGGATAAAGAAGGAATCATAAAGGAACAAAAACAAATTCCGCTCAGTGCATTGCCGGAAAACCAACCCGGCCGTATTGCTGCTGTAAGTGACCGAAACAATGACCTTCTTGAACTACTCACACATAAAAAAATTCAAATTGGAACTGCGTTAAAAGTTGTCAAAAAGTTTTCATTCGACGGCTCTTCAGAAATTCAGCTGAAAGGACGCAATCAAAAAATTACTGTGAGTGCTCAGCTCGCAGATTCCATTTTTATAATACCAGAATAAAATGCAGGCAATTGAAACATTTTTTAGCAACATAGACCCCGTATGGGCAGCCTTTATTGCCACAGTTTTTACCTGGCTGGTTACAGCAGCAGGTGCCAGCCTGGTGTTCTTTTTTAAAACAATGAGCCGGGGTGTACTCGACCCCATGCTTGGTTTTACCGGAGGAGTGATGGTGGCAGCATCCTTCTGGAGCTTACTGAACCCTGCGATAGAAATTTCCGAGCGTATGTATCCCGGCTATAGTTGGATGCCGGCTGCGGTCGGATTTTTAGCAGGGGCTTTGTTCATTTTTTCTCTTGATAAATTGATGCCTCATCTTCATTTAAACTTCGGCCTAGAAGAAACAGAAGGAATCAAATCAAAACTTCATAAAACAACTTTACTCATCCTGGCGATCACCCTTCACAATATTCCGGAGGGTCTTGCCGTGGGAGTATTATTTGGCGCTGCTTCTATGGGTATTCAAGATACTTCCATTGCAGGAGCTATTGCCTTAGCTATTGGAATTGGCATTCAAAATTTCCCGGAAGGTATTGCAGTGGCAATGCCGTTGAGAAGACAAGGTGTTACGCGCTTTAAAAGTTTTTGGTACGGACAACTCTCAGCTATTGTTGAGCCTGTTGCAGGTGTAATCGGCGCATTGGCAGTGATGTATATTCAACCTGTACTCCCGTTTGCTCTTGCTTTTGCAGCCGGCGCCATGATATTTGTGGTTGTGGAAGAAGTTATTCCTGAAACACAACGAGATCAATACACCGACCGATCCGTATTGGCATTCATTGCAGGTTTTTTAGTAATGATGGTATTGGATGTGGGGTTAGGGTGAGTGGGTTATCGGTTGCCTGTTATCAGTTGGCTGTTATCGGTTAAGTGTGAACTGCTAACCGAGAACCGACAAACGCATTATGTAAAACCAACTGAATATTCGCTTCTAAACTTTCACCATTTGAATGTTCGGCAATCCATTTTAATAAAAACGGTGTTACTTCTTTTCCTTTTATATTTTTCTTTTCCGCTTCGGAAATGGCTTCTTTAATTATGTCTTCCATTGTATCGGCAGGTATCTCCATCTCCGCAGGAATTGGATTTGCTATTAAAACTCCTGTATTCACCCCCAGCGACCAGTGTGTTTTCAATAATGAAGCAACTTCTTCTATAGAATTTATAGATAACGGCGAAGTATAACCGCTTTCTCTGGAATAAAAACTTGGGAATGCTGATTGCCCCAGCGTTACCACCGGTACGCCCAGTGTTTCCAAATATTCCAGTGTGAGTCCGATATCCAGAATCGATTTCACCCCAGATGACACAACTGCAACAGGCGTCTTTCCAAGTTCAGTGAGATCAGCTGAAATATCCATCGTTGTTTCAGCACCTCGGTGTACTCCACCAATGCCGCCTGTTACAAAAACTGAAATTCCTGCAAGATGAGCTATACGCATAGTAGCCGCAACTGTTGTCGCTCCATTTATTTTTCGACTCAGCACATAAGCCATATCTCGAATACTCACCTTCCATATATCCTTTGCTTTACCAAATGATTCAATTTCATCTTTCGTCAGGCCAACCTTACAAACACCATCTATCAATGCAATGGTTGCAGGTAACGCTCCCGCTTTTCTTACCACCTCTTCCACAGCGAGAGCAGTCTCCACATTCTTCGGATATGGCATACCGTGAGATATAATAGTTGACTCTAATACAACTACCGGTTTTTTATTCAGCAATGCCTCTTTTATTTCCGGGGTAATTTGGAGCAAAGAAGATGGAATCATATTATGCTTCTAAAACAGTTTGAAAATCGGGATAATAATGAGGCACCCGACTGAGTAACTCCTCCCTTGAAAGATGATCGGCAATGGCTCCATTCACACGCAGAATTTCAGCCGATAATGTATGAGCCAAACGTAAACAAGCTTCATCTGAAAATTGTAAATACTGCCCCAATAAATAACCTGTGAGAGACCCGTCGCCTGCTCCGGTACAATCTACTACTTCCACATCCGGAGCATGGAGAGTAACCGACCTGCTCTTTGTATATAAAGCTGATCCGTTCTTTCCATTGTGCAACCATATTTTTTCGGCTCCCCTGTTTAAAAGATCTTCTATATGATGCTGTGTTAATCCCGACTCCGTCGTACACATCACAGGCAATTCATCTTCATTGGGAGTAACAAGAGACAAACCTTTTAATTCTAAACTGCTAAACTTTTTTGCCGGCGGCACTGATACAGGTTCAAGAACAAATGGAATCTGCTGTGCTTCCGAAAAAGCAAGCAACCAGCCCACTGTATCAACATTCAAATTTGCATCAGCTAATATGAAAGCCGCAGATTTGAGCAAATCAGACTGAGTTTTGAGATAATCAGGAGTGATGAGCTCCAAAGCACTGTTGGTAAGAAATGCGGTATACAGTGATCCGTCTTTATCCAGAATGCCCGTGTATTTTCCGGTAAGTCCTTTTCTTGTAATGGATGCTTCCACTCCTACTCCTGCATTTCTGCAGACAGATTTAAGCCAGTCACCGTCACTGTCACTTCCGAAAACACTGATTAATTCCACAGGCACTTCCAGCAAGGCAAGCTGGTGAGCAATGTTCCGGCTTACCCCTCCGGCAGTTTTGGTAACATGGGCATCATTGGTAGTGGCAGGCAGTACAGGCTCTGTAGCATGAAACAACTCATCTATAAAAGAAGCACCGATACAAATCACGGGTTTTGACATGCTACAAATGTAGTCAGTAGAGATCTACATAAAAAACACCTGCGAAAGATGTTGAGAAAATTTTGAAAGCTCACCCTGACTAATAACTGATTTGTTTGAACTTGCAGATGCAAAAGCAGAAACTTAAAGACAAACTTCACTCATAACCCGTAACTCATAACTCGTAACAATTTACCATGTCAAAAACCATTCTCATCACAGGTGCAAGTTCAGGATTCGGAAAAGCAATTGCTTATCGCTTCGCTCAAAACGGACATCGTCTGATTTTGACAGGAAGAAGAGCTGATAATCTAGAGCGTTTACAAAAAGAATTAATATCATTATATAAAAATGAAATACAAATATGCACGTTTGATGTACGCGAAAAGCAGCAGGTTTTTGATGCAGTTGAATCATTACCAATAGCTTTCCGGCAAATCGATATCCTGATTAATAATGCCGGACTTGCTTTAGGAAGAGATCTTTTTCAGGATGCAGATTTAGATGACTGGGAGACCATGATGAATACAAATGTGATGGGACTTCTTTACGTTACCAAAGCAGTTCTTCCGTTATTAAAAACTTCTAAACAAGCCCATATTATCAATATTGGTTCCATTGCCGGGAAGGAAGTGTATGAACGAGGCAATGCTTACTGTGCCAGTAAAGCAGCTGTCGACAGCCTTTCAAAGGCAATGCGTATTGATTTGCTTTCAGAAGGCATAAAAGTTACGGCCATTCATCCGGGTGCTGCAGAAACTGAATTCTCAAAAGTTCGATTTAAGGGAGATGAACAAAAAGCATCTTCTATCTATCAGGGTTACAAGCCGCTTTCTGTAGAGGATGTGGCAGAAATTGTATTTTACACTACCACCCTCCCCGGACATGTTTGTATAAATGACCTCTCAGTCACCTGCTTAGCCCAGGCTAACTCCTTCTACACCCATAAAAACGGATAAGAAAGATTAATTTTTGGGAGAAAAGCTTAGCCTCTCTATCTTTGCACTCCCAAAAAGAATGCCGCGTTGGTCAAGGGGTTAAGACGTCTCCCTTTCACGGAGAAATCACGGGTTCGAATCCCGTACGTGGTACCAAAAAAGACTCGTCCTTTCGACGGGTCTTTTTTTTATCCGGCAAATCGTAAATTACCCTCATATTTATCATCTATGCATCGATTACTCAGGGTAGCAATATCCTTATTTTACATTTTCTGGATAAGCAACGGTTCTGCTCAGACTATAAAAAATCTTAATCATTCATCAAATGCTTCACTAAGAGGCTTGACTATAGTGTCTGATAAAGTTATCTGGGCAAGCGGAAGTTTAGGAACAGTCTTAAGAAGTACCAATGGAGGTGAAAACTTCGAAAAGATTTTGGTACCGGGATATGAGCAAAGAGATTTTCGAGATATTGAAGCCTTTGATGAAAAAACAGCAATTATCATGGCAGTTGATACCCCTGCAGTGATGCTCAAAACAACTGATGGAGGAAAAACATGGATAAAAGTATTTGAAGATAAGAGACCGGGTATGTTTCTGGATGCGATGGAATTCTGGAATGAACGCAGCGGCATAGTGGTAGGCGATCCGTTAGAAGGAAAGATTTTTATAGCCAGGACGTTTGACGGAGGAGCTACCTGGAGAGGTTTACCGGAGGATAATTACCCGATTGTGAAAGACGGAGAAAGTTTTTTTGCAGCAAGCGGCACCAATGTAACCAAAAGAAATAAACAAGAAGCTGTGTTTGTTACAGGTGGACTCGTTTCACGCTTATTTATACGTGAACAATCAATTGAACTCCCTTTTACAAAAGGCAGTAATACTATTGGCGCAAATTCAGTTGCAGTCAATAAAAGAGGAAATATGATCATTGTTGGTGGAGATTATAAAGATGCTTCTAACCGAAATAATTTATGCTTCATCTATAACAAAAAAGAAAACAAAATCAGTATTCCCATGATTACTCCCTTCGGATATAGAAGTTGCGTCATCTACCTCACGGAGTCAAAAGCAATCACCTGTGGCTTATCAGGTGTAGATGTAAGTGAAGATGGTGGCATTACCTGGAAGAATATCTCTTCTTCAGGATATCATGTGGTAAAAAAAGCAAAAAAAGGGAAATCAGTTTTTTTAGCGGGTACAGGTGGAAGAATTGATCAATTGATTTGGTAATTAATGCTTTTTCAATTGTCAGTCCGCTTGCCTGCAAGTAAATAAAGTACTGCCATACGAACAGCCACGCCATTTTCTACTTGTTGCAAAATAATAGACTGGCTGCTGTCTGCTACTTCGCTGTCAATTTCAACTCCGCGGTTTATCGGACCGGGATGCATGATGACAATTTCTTTTTTCAAACTATCGAGTAGTTTTTTATTGATGCCAAAACTCAGATTATATTCTCTCAATGAAGAAAACAAAGGCTGATTTTGTCTTTCAAGTTGAATGCGTAACACATTTGCAACATCACACCATTGTAGGGTCTCTTGTAAATTATAAGAAACATTGACCCCGAATGTTTGTTGCAAATATTTAGGAATTAAAGTAGGCGGACCTGCTACTGTTACCTCAGCTCCCATTTTCTTAAGCAAATAGATATTACTTAATGCAACGCGACTGTGCATAATATCACCAATGATGGCCACTTTTTTCCCATTTAGATCTCCTAATTTTTCACGAATGGAAAATGCATCAAGTAGCGCTTGGGTTGGGTGTTCATTAATACCATCTCCTGCATTGACAATGGCCGCAGGAATATGTTTAGCAAGAAAATGCGGCGCACCGCTTGCACTGTGCCGCATCACTACCATATCTACCTTCATACTGAGAATATTATTTACAGTATCAAGTAAGGTCTCCCCTTTTGCTGCCGATGAACCGGAAGCGGTGAAGTTGATTGTATCAGCACTAAGTCTTTTTTCTGCCAGTTCAAAAGAAATACGTGTGCGTGTTGAATTTTCGTAGAAAAGATTAACAATGGTAACATCCCGTAAGGAGGGCACCTTTTTAATGGGTCGCTGTAAAACTTCTTTAAACTGGGCTGCTGTATCTAAAATAAGCTGAATATCCTGAGAGGTGAGATCTTTAATGCCGAGCAGATGTGTAGTGGAAAGTCGCATTAAAAAGCAAAGCTATGGAAAAAGAGCTTTGTGTCCAAGGCTAAACTCAATTGCCTGCTATCCGCTTCAGAAAGTCTCTCACAACCCCCGAACTCCATTTATCAAACCGTCCCCTTTGAACTATCAGTTCATTGTTTTTGGGGTGACTTAAAAAATAATGAAAAACGAAACGCCCTCTTGGCTCCTGCCAACCGATGATTTGTCCGAAACGAAGATCATTCAGCACTAGTGTATCACCCCATTTCTCCACTGTAAAATATTGCTGAGAGAAACGAATTAGTTTCTGAAGATTTTCATGATCGCTCACCGTATCGAGTAAATGTTTATTTCGGGGAAAATAGGAGAATGCAATCGTATCAGATTTATCAAACAATGAACGAAACCCGGTATAATACCCTTCATCATTGCCGGCC
>JBKDJT010000334.1:0-9752 GCA_046345435.1 Bacteroidota bacterium | reverse complement strand
CCCCTGAGGTGATTCTTCGTAATGAAAAAAGGATGCTTCAAGAAGCGATCGATAGTTTATTTGACAACTCACGTAAATCTAATGCAGTTAAAGCGGAAGGTGGACGTGCACTGAAATCATTGAGTGATGTACTGAAAGGTAAACAAGGTCGTTTCCGTCAGAACCTTCTTGGTAAGCGTGTTGACTATTCCGGTCGTTCGGTTATCGTTGTAGGTCCTGAACTGAAATTACATGAGTGTGGATTGCCAAAAGATATGGCAGCCGAACTCTTCAAACCGTTTATTATCCGTAAACTGATTGAAAGAGGGATTGTAAAAACTGTAAAGAGTGCCCGTAAGCTTGTTGATAAAAAAGAAGCTGTTATCTGGGATATTCTTGAAAATATTTTGAAAGGTCATCCGGTATTGTTGAATCGTGCCCCAACGCTTCACCGTCTTTCTATCCAGGCATTTCAGCCTAAACTGATCGAGGGAAAAGCAATTCAACTTCATCCGTTGGTTACCTCAGCATTCAACGCAGACTTTGATGGTGACCAGATGGCGGTGCATGTTCCTTTGAGCAATGCGGCTGTACTTGAGGCTCAATTGCTGATGCTTGCATCACACAACATCCTCAATCCTCAAAATGGTACACCTATTACACTTCCTTCTCAGGACATGGTACTCGGTCTGTATTATATTTCAAAAGGTAAGAGATCAACTGAAACGGAAAAAGTACTTGGAGAAGGCAAAGCATTTTATTCTTCTGAGGAAGCAATTATCGCTTACAATGAAGGACGAGTTGATTTACATGCTTTTGTTAAAGTGCGCTCTAATGTTAGAGAGAACGGACAGCTTGTTCAAAAATTAATTGAAACAACAATTGGTCGTATCATCTTCAATGAATTTGTACCGAAAGAAGTGGGTTATGTAAATGCATTGCTTACAAAGAAAAACCTTCGTGAAATCATTGGTGATATTATACAGATTACCAACGTGCCTAAAACTGCGAAGTTCCTCGACGATATCAAACAACTTGGTTTCCGTATGGCGTTCCGAGGAGGTTTGTCGTTCAATATCAATGACCTGATCATTCCTGAGGTTAAACAGGAGCTCGTAGAATCAGCACATGGTGAAGTAGATGAAGTGTGGGACAACTATAACATGGGTCTCATTACAAATAACGAACGCTACAACCAGATCATCGATATCTGGAGCCGCGTGGATACCCGTGTAACTGAAACTTTGATCAGAGAAATGGCATCAGATAAGCAAGGATTCAATTCTGTTTACATGATGCTTGATTCCGGTGCGCGTGGTAGTAAACAGCAGGTAAAGCAGCTCGCAGGTATTCGTGGACTGATGGCGAAACCAAGAAAGAGCGGATCTACCGGCAGTGAAATCATTGAGAATCCGGTTCTTTCCAACTTTAAAGACGGCTTGAGTGTATTGGACTACTTTATCTCAACACACGGTGCTCGTAAAGGTCTTGCAGATACTGCCTTGAAAACAGCTGATGCGGGTTATCTTACACGTCGTCTTGTGGATGTTGCGCAGGATGTAGTTATCAATGAAGAAGATTGTGGCACATTGCGCGGTATAGCAACCAGTGCGCTGAAGGACAATGAAGATATTATCGAACCATTAAGTGATCGTATAGAAGGGCGTACATCTCTCCACGATGTGTATGATCCTCAAACCGAAGAGTTGCTCACTCATGCAGGTGAAGAAATTTCTGCTGCCACTGCAAAGCGTATTGAAGAATCAGGAATTGAAACAGTAGAAATCCGTTCAGTATTAACATGCGAAAGCAAGCGCGGTGTATGTGTTAAATGTTATGGTAAAAACCTTGCAACAGGTATCCTCGCACAACGTGGTGATGCTGTTGGTATAATCGCTGCACAGTCAATTGGAGAACCAGGAACTCAGCTTACACTACGTACTTTCCACGTGGGTGGTGTTGCCGGTTCTGCATCTGTTGAGTCTACTCTTGCTGCTAAATTTGACGGAACTATTCAGTTTGATGGTCTTCGTACGGTCAGCACTGTAAATAACGAAGGTGATAAAGTACAGGTTGTTATCGGTCGTACCGGAGAAGTACGTATCATGGATGTGAAGAACGATCGTCTTCTTATTACAAACAATATTCCTTACGGTGCTACATTGGCAGTTAAGGAAGGTCAGCAGGTGAAAAAAGGAGATGTGATCTGCTCATGGGATCCGTTTAACAATGTCGTAGTTGCTGAAATTGCAGGTAAAGTTATTTTTGACAATATTATAGAGGGTGTTACTTTCCGTGAAGAAGCTGATGAGCAAACCGGTCACCGTGAAAAAGTGGTGATTGAATCACGTGATAAAACAAAGATCCCTTCACTTGGTGTACAAGGAAGTAAGGATTTGAAAAATTACAACCTGCCTGTTGGATCACATATTGTGATTGAGGAGAGCGATAATGTCATTGCCGGTCAAGTGCTTGTTAAAATTCCACGTATTCTCGGAAAACTGCGCGATATCACAGGAGGTCTGCCTCGTGTAACTGAATTGTTTGAAGCAAGAAATCCCGGTAATCCCGCAATCGTTTCTGAAATTGATGGGGTGGTTACATTCGGCGTAGTGAAAAGAGGAAACCGTGAAATTATCGTTACAAGTAAAGATGAAGTAGTTAGGAAGTATCTCGTTCCACTTACCCGTCAGATTCTTGCTCAGGAAGGTGACTTTGTGAAAGCAGGTTCTGCGCTTAGTGACGGACAGATAGCGCCTGCGGATATCCTTACAATTAAAGGTACGTTTGCGGTGCAGGAATATGTTGTGAATGAAATTCAGGAAGTTTATCGTCTGCAAGGTGTACGTATCAACGACAAGCATATTGAAGTGATTGTGCGTCAGATGATGAAGAAAGTTGAAATCATCGATGCTGGTGATACAAAATTCCTTCAGGAAGACATGGCAGATCGTTTTGAGTTCATTGAAGAAAACGACCGCATTTTCGATAAAAAAGTTGTGGTTGAAATCGGAGACAGCTCTAAATTCCGTCAGGGCCAGATTATCACGCTTCGTGATCTCAGAGAGGAAAACAGTATTCTGCGTCGTGCCGACAAGAAATTGGTAGAAGTGCGCGATGCGAATCCTGCTACTGCTCAGCCAGTATTACTGGGTATCACCAAGGCTTCCCTTGGAGTTCAAAGCTGGATTTCTGCTGCATCATTCCAAGAGACAACGAAGGTATTAAGCACTGCTGCTATACAGGGCAAAACAGATTACCTGCTTGGCCTTAAAGAAAACGTTATTACAGGTCATGCAATACCGGCAGGTACAGGACAGCGTGAGTTTGAGAAAATGATCGTTGGTAGCAAGGAAGAATATGAGTTATTGCAACTCTCCAGAGAAGCTTTCAGCTTTGATGAAGATGAATAATCATGTATAGTTTTTATTAAAGGCCCCGCTTATTATGTAACGGGGCCTTTTTTAATAAACTTTTTACATATTTAAATCAAGGTTTGAAAGATCTTTACACGTCTCTAAACTTATCATATAATCGATTATGGAAAAATTATACAAAGCACTTACAGGCATCCTATTAATTTCAGTTGTTGTGTTGTATTATTTGTTTTTTTCTTCCGGGGTAAAAACGCAACCGGGTTCTTCAGTTAATAATGGGGGCAAGACCGTAAAGAGTGAAACAGGTGTGAGGCTTGCCTACATAGACCTGGATACCATTGAAGAAAAATATCTTTACTTCAAGCAAAAGAATGATGAGCTTGAAAAAGAAAAAAAGAAAATGGAAGGTGATGTTGAGTCCGGCGTAAGAAAGTTGGAGCAGGACAGAGAGAGTTTTTTAAAAAGAGGCCAATCAATCACACAAGCTGAAGCGGAGCAGTTTCAGCAACAGTTTCAAATACGTTATCAACAATTATCTGAAAAGAGAGAGAAGTTGTTTGCTGCGCATATGGAAAATCAGAAAAAAGCTTTTGACGAGATCCAGGCAAAAATTAATGACTACCTGAGTGAGTATAATAAAAAAGAAAAATACCAGTTCATTTTTTCGGTTGGGGCCGGCAACCTCACTGTTTATTACAAAGACTCTGCTTTGAATATCACTAATGAAGTACTGAAAGGGTTGAATGCTTCCTTTCAAAAAAAGGGCAAATAAATCTGTTTTCCGATTATTTTCTTATCTTAATCACCGGCACTTCTTTTCGGATGTTAAATCTGATATGTTTGCCGTTTTATTTTAATCAAAACAGTTTAGTATGTCTGAACAAAATGAGGCCGCGTTTAAGCCGTCACTAGGTTTATTCGATGCAACCATGATTGTCGCCGGATCAATGATTGGATCCGGTATTTTTATTGTGAGTGCAGATATGCTAAAAGATATTGGCAGCGCCGGTTGGTTGCTTGCAGCCTGGCTGATTACAGGATTTATGACATTAACTGCTGCATTAAGTTACGGTGAATTAAGTGCAATGTTTCCTAAAGCAGGAGGTCAGTATGTATACCTTAAAGAAGCATATAACCCTTTAATCGGATTTTTATATGGTTGGAGTTTTTTCTCTGTTATTCAAACAGGTACAATAGCTGCAGTAGCAGTTGCATTTGCCAAATTTACCGGCTACTTCTTTCCGGTTTTTGCCTGGGAGGATGCCAATACTTTTAAACTTGCAGGGCTTACTGTACATTATGCACAGGTGCTAGCTATTGCATTAATTGTTTTATTAACATACATTAATACGAAAGGTGTTCAGACCGGAAAGCTAATTCAGACTTTTTTTACTTCTACCAAATTGCTCTCACTTTTTGGTTTAATAATAGCAGGTTTTGTTGCATTCAAATGGAATATTTGGCAGGAAAATTGGCAGGACGCATGGACCTTAAAGCATCTCAGTAAAGAGGCAGACGGCCGCGTATTGATAGAGCCGCTTATGAGTATGGTTGCATTAGGAGCTGTGGCCGGTGCAATGGTAGGTAGTATTTTCAGCAGTGATGCCTGGAATAATGTTACTTTCATAGCGGGTGAAATCAGAAACCCTCAAAAAAATATCGGATTAAGTTTGTTTTTGGGTACGTTGATTGTAACGTTGATCTATGTCTTGATGAATATAGTTTACCTTGGAAATGTTCCTTTACATGATTTGGCTTTTGCTAAAGATAACAGAGTAGCACTCAGCGCCTCTGAAGCAATCTTTGGGAATTCCGGTACTATTATTATTGCACTGATGATCATGGTCTCGACTTTTGGATGTAACAATGGTTTAATACTGGCGGGATCCAGAGTTTATTATACAATGGCTAATGATAAATTATTTTTCAAAAAAGCCGGTAAGCTGAATAAAAATATAGTTCCCGAATGGGCTTTATGGATACAATGTCTGATGGCTTGCGCACTTTGTTTGAGCGGCAAATATGGCGATCTGCTTGATATGGTTTCATTTGTAGTAGTAATCTTTTATGTTCTGACGATTGTGGGTGTTTTTGTTTTGAGGAAAAAAAGACCGGATGCAGAAAGACCTTATAAAGCCTTTGGATATCCCATTCTTCCGATAGTTTATATACTCATGGGTTTAACCTTCTGTATTTTACTTATACAGTTCCGGCCAGCATTTACATGGCCTGGTCTGATTATTACCCTGACAGGTATACCGATTTATTATCTTGCAGTAATTACCGGTAATAAAAAAGAAAAATGAAATTGATCGAAACAAATAACTTGTTTCAGCAGATTCGAAACATTAAAGTCGCAGTGGTAGGTGATGTTATGCTCGATACTTACTGGTGGGGTGCTGCAGAACGTATCTCCCCTGAAGCTCCTGTGCCTGTGGTAACGCTGGAACGCACAGAATACCGTATCGGCGGTGCAGCCAATGTTGCATTAAATGCAATTTCACTTGCTGAAAAAGTTTATTTGCTAAGTGTAATTGGTAAAGACAAAGAGGGGGATCTATTAAAGGAAGAACTTTCAAAAAAAGGAATTGATACAGTTGGTTTGCAGATTAGTGAAAAAAGAAAAACAACCTGTAAAACAAGAGTGATTAGCCGTAATCAGCAAATGATTCGGCTTGACAGCGAAACAACCGATGATCTTTCAAAAGAAGATGAACATATTTTCATCGCTTCATGCCGGAAAATTCTAAATGAAGCAAAGCCGGATGTATTAATATTTGAAGATTATAACAAAGGAGTGCTGACTGAAAAAGTGATCAAGGAAATACTTTCTATCTGTGATTCTCTTAACATTATCACTTCTGTAGATCCTAAGCAAAAAAACTTTTTTGCATACAAAGGTGTCACTTTGTTTAAGCCTAATCTGAAAGAAGTGCGTGAAGGATTGAGATACTTAAATCAAGAAGTCAATCAGCATACACTTTCTGAAATGCACAACTTGTTATACCAGCAGTTGAAACATCAGGTTTCTCTGATCACTTTGTCTGAAAAAGGTGTTTTTTATCAGCAACAGGGTGGAGGAGCCTCTGTATTGCCAACTTATCGTAGAACTATTGCAGACGTAAGCGGAGCAGGGGATACGGTTATTGCTGTTGCTTCTCTCCTTTATGCTGCAACAAAAAATCCTGAATTAATGGCAACCATTGCAAATCTTGCCGGCGGATTGGTTTGCGAAGAAGTAGGTACTGTTCCGGTAAATCGTGAACGACTACTGGAAGAATGTGTTCGTCATAATGTGATTGCTCATCCATAAAACTTTTTGCTTTTCTTAAAGGATTGTTCACCTTTGCACCTATAAATTTTATATCAGTTGAAAAAGTATGCTGTTATTGTTGCCGGTGGCGCCGGAGTAAGAATGGGATCAAGTTTGCCCAAACAATTTATATTGATACAAGGGAAGCCGGTTTTATATTATACAGTCAAGGCATTTCTTGATGCTTTCCCGGATATTGAAATCGTTCTTGTACTTCCTGAATTACAGATGGAGTTGGGAAAAGAAATTATTGACGGATTTTTCAGCGGAGCCAATATTCGACTCACCTCAGGCGGAGAAACCAGATTTCACTCGGTTAAAAATGGTTTATCGCTAGTTACTGAAGAGTCTGTTGTTTTTGTGCATGACGGAGTGCGTTGTCTTGTAAGCAAAGAATTACTGATTCGTTGTTTTAACAAAGCACTTGAAACCGGAAGTGCTATTCCTGTTATTGAATGCCGTGACAGCTTACGTTTAATTACCGAAGAAGGACATGTCGTGCTTGATAGAAATGCAGTTCGTATGGTGCAGACTCCTCAGACATTTCACAGTAAGTTATTGCTTCCTGCTTTTGCTATTGATTACAAAGAGAGGTTTACTGACGAAGCTACAGTGGCAGAAGCATTCGGCATTGAGCTGACACTTGTAGAAGGAGATCCGGAAAATATTAAAATTACAAGTCCGGTTGATTTAGCAGTTGCAGAGTCGGTGCTGATAAGTCAATAAGTAGTTCTATTTTTTTACCCAGCGAATAATTTTGGGCAACCTGTTTATTTTTATTGCCTGGTACGTGATGGGAGTTGCTCCAAAACTGCTGTAAAAATATGCGATATTACGTATATCGCTTCCTTCAAAATCAAGAACTGAATTCGTATTCGCATATCTCCTGATAAAACAATCAATCAGATAATGAGATGCACCAAGTGTTTTTCCGTTTGGATGATTCCCGACAATCAGATAGTACCATCTGTTATGTGAATGATAAAAAACAGCAGATGCAAGTAGCTGGTTATTTGGTGAATATGCGCCGATTGTTACTGTTTGTTGATGCGTATGTACTTCATTCGTCAAATGAATCATTCGTTGCACCTCTTCATCATTGATTGGAGATACCCTTTGCATGATTTCTTTTGCAAGTGGGAAAATTGAATGAATATCAATATCCCATTTGATGTTTAGTCCGCTAGATGTTGCCTTTGCTAGGTTTCTTTTTAGTTGAGTTCGGTATGATTGCTGCAGTTCTTCATAAGATGGTTGCAGTGATAGAAGATAACTAACCCTTTCGGAGGCTATATATTTTTTGTCTGCTTTGTTCCCATAATTTAAACTGATATCAATGTATTTAAATTTTTTTGGGATTGTTGCTAAAAAATCATTTATATCTTTTTCTGTTAAGTTTTTAGAACTGAAAATACCAAGGTTGGCACAAAACCAGGGTTGAAAAAGATAACAAATTCCGTATTTTTTTTTCCAGGTAAGCGGCATTACTGCTTCGTAATCGTTGAGTATGAGTCCATCCCATTTCACGCCGCAGGCATTCAAATACCATGAATATGTATAGATAAGGCCATTTGATGAGTTGTCGATACACAGATCCCACTTCTGTAAATCAATCTGATCATGTGGAATATATCTGATGCCGCTCATCAGAAAGGAATTTGATTGTCGAGAGATTTCCAGTTCAGTCGTTGCAGGTCTATGACAAAAGAAATTGTTCGTGCAAATTTCTTTTCATTGAAGATGGATCTATAGTAATCTTGAAAGACCTTACTGTAAAAAAGAGGAAAATAAATCTGAATACTTTGTTTTAAAAGACCAATCTGAAGGCCGGCATTGTAGAGAATCTTACTTTCTTCCGACTTGGGAGACCATGCATCGGCATAGGTGCCGATATCTAGGTAGGTCTTAACAGGAATTTTGAAAGGTAATACATTCAGAATATTCAGCTGATCGGGTATGTCTGAAACAAAATTCATTGCAATTAGCCAGTTGTCTGTTCTGCCGGTTTTATTTGCAAGCAGATCGGTGCTCACTTTGAAGCCGCCGTCCCTCATTGCCATCTGCTGACTTCTCCATCCTTCAAATTCACTTCTGCCTATAAAGTAGTTGCTGTAGGTATAATCTTCAAAACCTCTTGGTCCTGACATGTTTAAGTGAAAGCGGCTGTTGCGGAACCGTGTGCTTAAATCGGGGTTACCGAGATAAAAGAATTTTCCAGCAAAAAATCGCACATCTGCCCCTTGTTTTTTATTATAGTTAAAATAATAATTTCCCGTGACAGCAAGTCTTATGAAATCTTTCGCTTGCTCTGCCTGAAATTCAGCCCGGTAAGGATAAAGAACCCTGCTATCTCTGATTGTAAATTTTAGCTGATTCAGATACCGGAAAGAAGCTTCAGATTTAATTTTCGTGTACGCATTTCCGTTATCAAATGTATCTCTGCTAAAGCGTAAGTTATCTTCACCTCTGAGAAATGTTTTCCACTGAAGATTACGTTCGCGTGTGCTGCGGAGATTGTTTTCTTTAAAAACTATTCTCAAGCCGGGTGCAAATTTTCGGAAACCTGTTCTGTAAATATTTCCGGCTGTATCAGTAAAGTCGCTTCTTGTAAAATTCATCCAGGCGGTTGAAAATAGGATATTATCTATTGCTCCTTTATTAGGATAAAATGTATATGATAAACGTGCAACACCATTGACCGCTTTACTTTTCGTACCATACAGAGGAGCTGCCAGGAATTGAAATTTATTAGGAGGAAGGTTATAGTTTGAAAGAGCTGCCCCCAGCATAAAGCCATCGTAAGTATTATACCCAGGAAGTGGGGTTAGGTTGATGGTATTTTTTTTATTTGAATTCGGTTTAAAAATTAAACCTAGTTGTAATTTTCTTTTTCCTACTTTTTCAAGACTTCCTTTCTTGTTTAATAGTGAGAATGTAGAATCTAGTTTTTTACCGCTGCTTAGCTCAAGTGCTTGCTGAAAGTCTGTCGGGGTTGGGTGCTTAAACTTCCATTTTTCAAAATAGAAACGCATTGCTTTGTCAAATATTTCTCTTCCAAGAGATTTTTCAATTTCTTTGACAGC
>JBKDJT010000333.1:0-3933 GCA_046345435.1 Bacteroidota bacterium | reverse complement strand
TTTTAATGTGTTTTCTGTTTATGTATTTGAGCCTAGATCATTAAGAGCATGGGAGAATATTCCTGTAGGAAATGTTGGACGATTTAACAGTTTGTTTCCGTGCGCATCATTTCAAACCAGAAAGTTCTTTGAATTTTCAATGGCAGACAGAAACTCAAGGAATAATATGCGGTTATTTCTGAATCAGATCCCCAATGATCATTATGTGCTTATAATCAACCAAGGAACTGGTGCGCCAAACTTTGCAGGTCTAAATAATTCTTTTATTTCAAACTGGATGTCCGATACAACAGTTTATGGATCAGGGAATAGCATCTACCACTCATTGATCAATAATGGTTTTTCAGAGATAGATAAATTTACCAGAAACCTCCCTTTTGCTTTTGTGTATCAAAAAGGAAATCCGGAATTTATCTACCAATATATTGGTGAAAATGCTAATGATTATATAGATGTGGGGGTTGATATGCCTGCTCAGTTTACAGCAGGTTATACTGAGACCCCATGGCTTGGACCAGCCAGGAAATGGGAAAATTTCCAATGGGATGGTTACTATCCTGGAGGGCAGATGCCTCGTGATTCTACTGTATTTCACTTGTATGGAAAAACTCAAACAGGTGTAGAAAATTTACTTGCAGTAGTTAATCAGGCAAAAGATACAAGCATTTCATTTGTTGATGCTGCTCAGTATCCTTTCATGCGAATGAAGATGTTTAGTCAGGATCCTATTAGTCTGACTCCTTTTCAATTAAAATACTGGAGACTTACAGGTGAAATGGTGCCTGAAGGAGCCGTAGCTCCCAATATCCGATTTGACTTTAAAGACACATTAGACCTTGGTGAGCCTCTTGATTTTAAAATTGCTTTTAAAAACATTAGCGAACCGGCATTCGATAGCTTGAAGCTCAAGTTTATAGTTACAGATAGAAATAATGTTCCAAAAGAAATTCCTTTTGGGAAAAAGAAACCAATAGTGAGTGGAGATACGATATTGGTTTCATACACAATTGATACGAAGGATCTCCCTGGTTTGAATTCGTTGTTTTTGTTTGTTAATCCTGATAATGACCAACCTGAACAGTATCTGTTCAATAACTTCATTTTTAGGTCTTTCTTCGTCAAACCGGATGTGTATCAACCTTGGCTTGATGTTACGTTTGACGGCGTTCATATACTGAATCGTGATATTGTTTCATCAAAACCGCATATCACAGCCAAATTGAAAGATGAAAGTAAGTTTATGGCATTAAGTGATACTGCCGGCATGAAAGCAACAATCAGGTTCCCCGACAGATCTGTGAAAGAGTATAAATTAGGTACCGATTCAGCCAGGTTTACACCGGCTAATTTGAATTCAGGGGAAAATACCGCAGTAATAGATTTGTTTCCAAATCTTCTACAGGATGGTGAATATGAATTAACGATCACTGCCAATGACCGGGTTGGGAACGAAGCGAGTGATTTGGGGTATAAAGTTGCATTCCAGGTCGTTAATAAGCCAATGATTTCAAATCTTCTGAACTATCCCAATCCGTTTACTTCTTCCACCGCATTTGTATTTACATTGACTGGATCTGAGGTACCTCAGAATATACGTATTCAGATTTTGACAATAACAGGAAAAGTAGTTCGGGAAATTACAATGAATGAGCTTGGACCAATTAGAATAGGCAGAAATATCACAGAGTTTAAATGGGATGGTACCGATCAGTATGGCAACCAATTAGCTAATGGTGTATATCTCTATCGGGTGCTGACCAATAAAAACGGGCAGTCTCTTGACAAATACACCCCGAATGATGTCAATACAGACATGTTCTTTAACAGGGGCTACGGAAAAATGTATTTGATGAGATAAACCAGGTTTTTATTTTTAAAAAGAAAAGGCTATGATACCTTTCTGATCCTGATTTTATTTTCTTCTTTTATTAAATTCGCTACTTCAACAGGCTCACTGCTATCATAAATATTATCAACTAGATACTGATTGCTTCTGCTGCAGTAAAAAAGATCTTCTTTTAATTTCCTTTTGTAATTACTAAGTATTAAAAGTTGCAGACCCAAAATGCCGATAATAATAGCTATCGAATAGTAGATCGGATGAACATTTAAATTGTACAGATCCATCATGATGAATGAAAAGATACTAAACACACTTAAAGCAAATGTTGCTTTCCCGGCAAAAGCAAATTTTCTCAGTTGACCCGGACTTGCCTGATCTCTTATGATTTTTAAATTATATAAAAGATTTGCATTGCTGTATTTGTGTAAGTGCTTTGCATATCTCCGGTTGAAATAGTTTAGTTCAGTGCTCTTGTATTCATTCCAGTTAAAAAATTCTTCCATGAAGAAATGATGTTTCTGAATAAAAAGTATGTCAGTTACCACTTCTTTACGAAAACCCCGGAAATCACTGATATCTGTTACTGGTTCAATATTAATTTTGGGGTTGAATTGATAAACAAAATCAAAAATCATACGCTTAATACCAGGAGCCTTCATGCTATTCTCGGGGCGCATATTCACAATGTCGCTGCCTTTTTCCAGCATGTTTAATATCTCTGGTATCATTGAGCCCGGATGCTGCAGGTCACCTCTCATGACAACGATGAATTCACCCTTTGCATAGTCTAGCCCACTGATTACTGCTGCTCTTGAAGAAGTTTCATTTTTTAATGTGATGCATCGGATTGAACAATCTTTGTTCATTAAATCTTTAATCTCCTCAAAGCTTGAGTCGGTACTGGCATTGTTCACCCAAATGATTTCATAATCAAAGGATCCGATATGTTTCAGGAGATCGTAATAAAACGGGCGTAAAAATTCGTTTTGATTACGGACGGGTACGATAATAGATAAATGCTTTCGCATGGTTTCAGAGGGTTTGGATTCGGAAATAAACGATTGCAAGATAGAAAAGCCACGTGGTGTAGGAAAGCGGAAAACTTGGTTTTTTTCCCTACGGTAATTTTACGGTCTTTGCTGTATTAACAAGTTGCGTTGTACGTATTTGCCGAGTATATCGAATTCCAGGTTGATTTTATGTCCTGGCAACAACCATTTCATAGTTGTATGTGAATAAGTATATGGGATGACGGTTACCGAGAATTCGTTCTCCAAAACATTAAAAACAGTGAGGGATATGCCATTCAATGACACTGAGCCTTTTTCAACCAGTAGTGCTGCGAATCCTGCAGGATACCCAATGCGAAATATCCAGCTTCCTCCGATTTCTTCTGCCGATAAGCAGGTGCCAATTGCGTCTACATGACCGAGAACTATATGTCCGTCCAACCTCGCCGGCATTATAAGGCATCTTTCCAGATTCACAGATTTTCCCTTTTCCCATGTTGCAAGCGTGGTTTTACTAAGCGTTTCAGCTACTGCAGTCACCCGGTAGCCTTCATCGTTTACCTCCTCCACGGTTAGACATACACCATCGTGTGCTACACTTTGATCGGGCTTGAGTTCGTCGGAAATCGGTGAGCTGATAAGGAAAGTCAGGTTAGATCCCGATTCATGAATGTCTGTAATGATTCCTGTTGTTTCAATAATGCCTGTAAACATGGCTGCAAAGGTGGGAATTTGTTTTGATGCATTATTTTATCAGATGCTTTTTTTTGGAAAATCGGACAAACCTTTTATCTTTGCGCCTCTAATTTTATTTCACTTATGTTGATTATTGATTCCAAAGATTGCGAAAACATTGACAAAGCGCTCAAAAAGTATAAAAAGAAATTTGAGAAAAGCAAAACCCTGCTTCAGCTCCGTGAGCGTCAGTCTTTCACGAAACCTTCTGTAAGACGCAGAGGTGAGGTTTTGAAGGCAGTTTACCGCCAGCAAATTGTAAGCGGGAAAATCGAAATCTGATTTTCTCAATATATATTCTCAGATAGCCGTGAAATATTTAACTTCACGGCTATCTGTATTTAT
>JBKDJT010000332.1:0-3535 GCA_046345435.1 Bacteroidota bacterium | reverse complement strand
GTATGCTTTCACATAATAGTCTTCGCCAAGGTCAGATATAGTAACCCCATAGGTAGCTGAAGCATGCAGGAACTTGTTATTAGAAAGATAAATCCCAACATGAGAAATGCCGGGACGGGTTGTATGAAAAAAAATCAAATCACCTGTTTGAAGCAACCCGGGGAAAGTACTGAGTTTTAAATGATCGTGCTGACCTTGTGCAGTTCTGGGCAGTTTGACCCCGGCCACTTCTTTTGCAAAATAACCTGTAAGAGCGGAGCAGTCAACACCAAACTGTGAAGTCCCGCCAAAGAGATAAGGTCTTCCCATCCATTTATCTATGAACTGAAAAAGTCTGTAATTATTATAAAAAGAAGCAGGCGCATTTAAAATATGATGATACTTTCTGTAATAAATATTTGTATTAAGTAAAGAATCTTCTGTACGGATATTGCTGCTATCGGAAAGCGTCATAACAGGCACAATGTGTTTCTCACCGAATACGGGAGAAAGTTTGATTACAAAAATCAAAACTGCAGTAAATAAATATTTCAGCCCGGTTGACATGATTGCTTAAAATACATACAAAGTTAAAAAATATAGCTGTATTTTCTAATATGAGAGATAAAGAGAGGAAATCTGATCATAAATGACGACCTTAATGTGCAATTGATGTGTCGTTAAATATGCCTCTTATTAAACAGCCTCGTTAACAAGTTGATAAAACTCCATTTTAATCGCTGTATATCAATGATAAATAGCAATCAAAAAACTGAAAATCATTACTTTGCGACAAAATATTCCGGTTATGACCGGCAACTATCATTTTACAATGAAAACCATATTGCTCAGTTTCTTTTTAATAGGGTGCCTTGGGCATGAACCAAACTTTGTTATTATGAACAATCAGACCATGTATAACTCAGAAAACGAAAACCCTCAAAAAGAAGACACTGCCACTTTCGGGAATGGCTGCTTTTGGTGTACTGAAGCGATATTTCAACAAGTGGAAGGCGTACTAAAAGTTAGGAGCGGCTATTGCGGCGGACATGTGCTTATGCCTACTTATGAACAAGTTTGCAGTAAAAACACCGGGCACGCAGAAGTTATTCAAATTGTATTCGACCCTTCGGTGATTTCTTACGATGAATTACTTGAAATTTTCTGGCAAACTCATGACCCTACTACCCTCAATCGACAGGGAAATGATGTTGGTCCGCAATACAGAAGTGTTGTTTTCTATCATAATGAGACACAACGCAAAAAAGCTGAGCATTACAAGGAACAGCTAAATAAAAATGCAGTCTTTGATAAACCTGTAGTCACAACAATAGAACCATACAAGAATTACTTCGAAGCTGAAAAATATCATCAAAATTATTACAACAACAACAAGGAAACAAACCCTTATTGTTACTATGTAATTAAACCAAAGCTTGAAAAATTCGAGAAAATTTTTGCAGATAAAAAACGCAAACAATAACCAGATCAATCAAAGTCAATTTTCTTCACGCTTCTCAGGTCGGGCACATTTAACGCATTCGGCTTAAATCCGCTAATATAAGGCTGAACAAAATTCACTACTTCATCATACCAAAGTGGGACAACCGGTGCATCTTCAATAATCATTGCATCCATTCTTTTATATAACTGTATTCTCTGCGAATCGTCCTTCTCCGTTAGACATTTTTCGTAAAGTTCATCAAACTGTTTCTTCTTATACCTTGTATAATTTGGTGGAGCAGGATACATAGAATAGAACAGCCCCAAATAATTTTCTGCATCTGGATAGTCTGCTATCCAGCTTGCACGGAAAAAAGAAGCCTGCTTGTTCGCCGTCTTTGTAAGTAATACACTCTTCTGAACCACTTCAACTTCAGCTTCAATGCCCACTGCATTTAAATTTTGTATAATAGTATTAGCAAGATCTGCATACACCGGAATCGTAAATAATTTTATTTTTTTATTTGATGAGCCCTGAAAATAACCTGCACTATCCAGCTTTAACCTGGCAAGTTGCGGATTGTAATTATATCCTTTCAATTGAACAGAATCAAAACCGGGTAAACCCGGTGGAATAAATCCATACTCAGCCGGTTTACCAATTGAATTACGCAAATACAACATGAGTTTGCGGCGATCAATGGCATAATTAACCGCCTGTCTGATTAGTTTATTTTTCAAAGGTGTTCTCCCCTCTTCCACGGTACTATCAACAAGAATTCCCAGATATTCTATATTGAGATATGGATGTTTCATTAGCTGAATTTTGTCTTGCCAGGGCGAACGGAGATTTCCTGACTTTGTCAATACTTCATCTTTGAAAGACGGGTCAATATCGTTCATAAAATCAAGCTGATGCTGCTGAAAAGAAAGGAATTCACTTGCTTTAGAGGTAAGAAATGAAACCTTAATTCCTTGTAAATAAGGCAGCGTTTGCCCCTGCACATCCCGCTCGAAATAGTTTGTATGTTTTTTCAAAATCAACACCTGCCCGTCTTCCCACAGAAAAAACTTAAAGGGACCGGATCCGCAAGGATATTTTCTGAAAGATGTTTCTTTGTATTCTACCGCCTCTTTCGGCACAATTGAACAATACGGATTACTTAATACACCAAGCATCTGAATGAACGGCTTCTTCAGATGCAGGCAAAAAACTGAATCATTGATTGCTTCAAATCCTTTTTCAGAATCTACACGGTCATTAAAAATCCAGGCACCCGGACTAGCCACAACAGGATCCATTAAACGTTTTAGGCTATAAACAACATCGCTTGCAATCATCCTTCTTCCTTTGCCTTTTGGGAAAGCAGGATGATCATGAAAATAAACATCTGTACGCAAATTAAACGTAATGGTTAACCTGTCTTCAGAAACACTCCAGCTCTTTGCCAGAGAAGGCATTAGTTTCATATCAGTCCCGGTTTCAACAAGTCTATTGTAGAGTTGGCTGACAACCCAGATATTTGATTGATTTTTTGAAAATGCAGGATCCAATGATGTGATTCCGGAGGATTCATTATAGCAGAAATAATTTCGATAATCATTCTTTGATCCGCTACAGGCATAGATCAGCAGGGTAAGAAAAAAAAGAAATAAAAAGCGCATGTATAAAAACATTATTAAAAACAAACAGAGATCACGTTACTATTCATTCATTCGAAGTAAATTTATTGTTTATTCACCGACTAACAATCATATGCGACTCTCTTTTATTTTAATTGTCTGTTTGCTGTTTATCAATACTAAACCCCGTGCCCAAAGCCTGTTTGAGAATATAAAAGGATTCACCAAATTTGACAGCTTAGCCGGAACGAACACTCCCGAAAGGAAATGGTGGGATGTTGTGATGTACGACCTCGATATGGAACCCGATATGAATAAATTTTCCATAACAGGATCAAATCGTGTTTTATTTTTAGTTGTCGAAAAACCTGCAACAAGAATGCAAATTGATTTGCAACAGCCAATGCAGATTGACAGTGCAAAACTGAATGGGAAACCTGTTACATACACAAGAGAAAATAATTTCTATTTTATCAACATTGACAAAGAC
>JBKDJT010000331.1:0-2938 GCA_046345435.1 Bacteroidota bacterium | reverse complement strand
CAAAAATAGGGAGGATGCTGATGGATAGATCAATAAGAAAATATGCACTTACTAAACAACAGACAAAGGTTAATTGCTAGGGGAAATTAGCTCAAATTTTATAGTAAGAACTATCAAGATTGGAGTTTGCGGACTCTGCGGCTTCTACAGCAGTAAATGATGAAAGAATATCAGCCTTGTTTTTTTGTACGGCAACAGTGTGTTCGTAATGTGCGGATGGTTTATGATCAACCGTACGGATTGTCCATCCATCCTGATCGTGATACACATCTTTTGTTCCTAAATTGATCATCGGTTCAATGGCAATAACGGTTCCTTCTCTGAGCTTTGAACCTGTTCCTCTCTTGCCAAAATTTGGCACCTGTGGGTCTTCATGCAAGTTGCGTCCAATACCATGGCCAACCAACTCTCTTACAACACCGTAACCGTTTTCTTTTTCCGTGAAATGCTGAATTGCAAATGCAACATCTCCTACTCGGTTGCCATGCACTGCTTTTTCAATACCAAGATATAGTGATTCTTTCGTTACACGCAGCAACCTACTAACTTCTTCAGAAGCTTTGCCAATTGCAAAAGTATAGGCACTGTCGCCGTGATAACCATTCAGATAAACACCTGCATCAACAGAAATAATATCTCCCTCTTTTAATTCAATTTTATTTGGAAATCCGTGTACTACTGCATCATTCACAGAAATACAGGTTGCAAACGGATACCCCTTGTAGTTTTTAAAAGACGGTTCAGCTCCGTTATCTCTGATAAATTCCTCAACACGTGCATCTAGTTGCAGCGTGGTTACGCCCGGCTTAATCATAGAAGCAGCCTGAGCAAGCGCTTCACCAACCATCAATGCACTTTTTCTGATCAGTTCAATCTCGAGTTGCGTTCTGTAGTGAATCATGCTTTTTAATTAAAAACCCCGGCCTTTCGGACCAGGGCTTTATAAAAATAAGATAAAGATTAAATTGTTGAAGCTTCAGTAGTCTGACGTCCTTGTATACGTCCGCCTTTCATCAATCCATCATACTGACGCATCAGAAGATGTGTTTCAATTTGCTGGAGGGTATCTAATACAACACCAACCATGATTAAAAGAGATGTACCACCGAAGAAAGTAGAAAAGCCACTGGTAACTTTCAAGTTGCTTGCGATACCCGGAAGAATACCCACGAGTGCAAGAAACAATGCACCGGGCAGTGTTACCTTATCCATTACAGCACCGATGTAATCAGCAGTTGGCTGACCTGGCTTAACACCTGGTATAAAACCATTGTTCTGCTTTAGGTTGTCTGCAATTTGCTTTGGATTAAAAATCAAAGCAGTATAAAGAAATGTAAATCCGATCACCAGCACTGAATAGAGCACCATATACCAAATATTACCCGGACTGCTTAATACAGCAGCAAGGCCTTTGGTTGTCTGAAAACCTGAAAGTAATGTTGGGAGGAACATGATGGCTTGTGCAAAGATGATAGGCATTACACCTGCACTGTTCACCTTAATTGGCAGAAACTGACGTGCACCACCGAATTGACGATTGCCAACGATTTGTTTCGCGTAATTGATTGCGATTTTGCGTACACCCTGTACCAGGATGATTAACCCCATGATGATAGCAATGAGGATGGCGATTTCAATGACAAACACAAGTAATCCACCACCTTTGCCAACCATTTTCGAATCAAATTCAGCAGCGATGGAAGCAGGGAAACGGGCAAGGATACCAACCATGATAATCAAAGATGTACCGTTTCCAAGTCCTTTATCAGTAATTCTTTCTCCGAGCCACATTACAAATAATGTTCCGGCTGTAAGAACGATAGTAGTAGATAACCAGAAATAGCTGCTGAAAGAAGCGAGGATAGCTCCACCTGCAACATTTGGATCACGCAGATAAGCTACGTAAGCGCTTGCCTGGAAAATAGTAACCAGTACTGTGAGATAACGAGTCCACTGGTTGATTTTTTTTCTTCCACTCTCTCCTTCTTTTTGCATTTTTTGAAACTGAGGAACGAGTATGCTCATCAGCTGCATGAAAATTGAAGCAGAGATATAAG
Source organism: Bacteroidota bacterium (assembly GCA_046345435.1). Taxonomy (GTDB): domain Bacteria; phylum Bacteroidota; class Bacteroidia; order Chitinophagales; family Chitinophagaceae; genus Lacibacter. Next base: position 881 of record JBKDJT010000331.1, on the reverse strand, counting down.
GCATGATCCCTAATGCAAAGATAGAAGCACTTGAGAAGGCTCCTCCTGCGAATGAGTCGAAAATACCAAGGATACCTTCTTTGGATTTGGTATTCAGGGCGGTTAATTGAGCAGGATCAACACCTGGTAATACGATATGCGTACCCAAGCGATAAACGAGAAGAAGCAGTATAGTATAAACTACCTTACTGCGTAATTCTTCAATTGACCAGATATTCTTGAGTGTTTGAATTAGTTTTTTCACTGAATCTGCGCTGTTTTAAGAGATCTTAGAAAGGTTGAATCCTGACAAATATCGGGAAATTATTTGAGCAGTTCAACTGTTCCGCCTGCAGCTTCAATCGCCTCTTTTGCTTTTGCGCTTACAGCATTTATTTTGAAGCTTAGTTTTGTTTTCAATTCACCGTTACCAAGTACTTTCACAAGGTCGGTACGGCTGATTAGTGAATTGATATATAAATTCTCGAGAGAGAACTCAGTGAAACCGTATTTTTCAACTATTTGCTCGATTTGTCCGAGGTTAAACACACGGTATTCAACACGATCGGGATTTTTAAACCCACGTTTAGGAATACGACGCTGAATAGGCATCTGTCCACCTTCATGAGCCATTTTACTTTTGTAACCGGCACGGCTTTGACCCCCTTTGTTACCTTTTGTTGATGTACCTCCCTTTCCGGAAGCTTCACCTCTACCTAATCTTTTCTCTTTGTGTGTAGAACCTTTTGCAGGTTTTAAATTGTGGAGTTGCATGTGTTTGATTTTAGACTTACGGGGAATCACCCCTCGCATTTAAAAATATGTTTATTTAACCCGCAATAATTTAGGCCAGTTCTTCGACTTTAACCAGGTGATTTACTTTGCGGATCATTCCCAATATC
>JBKDJT010000330.1:0-4973 GCA_046345435.1 Bacteroidota bacterium | reverse complement strand
GAATGAAATAGCTGTAGTGTAACAACAGGACCAAAGATCTCTTCTTGATTTGTCGAACAAGATGGACCCAATCCTTCAATAACTGTCGGTTGAATGAACAATCCCTTTTCACAACGACCCGTTAATGTGATTGCCTCTCCTCCTGTCAATATCTTTCCCCCTTCCAGCTTCGCTACTTCTATACAACGAAGAATTTTATCATAATGCATGCGACTTACAATCGCTCCTTGCTTTGTATCATGCTCCAAAGGATCACCTACTTTTAATTGCGCAACACGTTTCAGAAAATCTGTTTTGAATTGTTCATAAACAGATGCTTCAATCAGCAAACGCGATCCGCATAAACAAATCTCACCCTGATTGGTGAATGAAAGTCGAACAGCTTCATCCATTGTTTTCTCCCAATCGCAATCAGCGAAGATGAGCGCAGGATTCTTTCCCCCTAACTCAAGTGATAATTTTTTAAACTTGGGTGCTGCAATTGAAGCAATACGTTCTCCTGCACGTGTACTACCTGTAAATGAAATGGCTTTCACATCCTTATGCTGCACAATAGCTTCACCACAAACAGGTCCTGTTCCGTGCACGATATTCAATACCCCTGCAGGCAATCCGGCTTCGATACAAATTTTTGAAAGCAGGTACGCTGTTGCAGGTGTTACTTCGGAAGGTTTTGCCACCACGCAATTACCTGCGGCTAATGCCGGTGCAATTTTCCAGGTAAACAAATAAAGAGGCAGATTCCAAGGAGAAATACATCCTACAACGCCGATGGGTTGACGAAGCGTGTAATTAATGGCTTTAACGCCAATGGAATGACTCTCCGAAGCAAAATGCATTTGGGCACCTGCGAAAAAACGAAAATTGGAAGAAGCCCTTGGTATCTCCACTTGTCTGCTTAACCAAAGCGGTTTACCATTGTCGTTAGTTTCCGCAAGTGAAAGATCATCAATATATAATTCAATAAGTTCGGCAATCTTATTCAGATAACGAAATCGTTCTTCTGCACTTGTATTACGCCATAAAGGAAATGCATGATTTGCTGCTTCAACAGCCAACTCCACATCTGCAAGATCTCCATCGGGTAAATGATACAGATGTTCATCCGTTGCCGGATTTGATTTGGCAATCATTTTTCCGCCAACAGATGCAACGAGCTTTCCGTTGATATAATGTTCCAGCTGAGATGGAAGTTCTAGTTTCATGTTTGGCAATGCAATCATTCTATAATAAATCAAATACTTCCCGTTCGTCCACCATCAACCGGAATACTCACACCATTCACATAAGAAGCAGCGGGTGAAGCAAGGAATGCTGCTACAGCAGCTACTTCTGAAGGATCCGCAAAACGCTGCATTGGAATTTCAGCAACCATGTGCTGCTCCACTGCTTCCACACTTGTTCCGGTTTTTTCTGCCGTAACATTCACCAGTGCACTAAGACGCCCTGTTTTTGTTGCACCTGGCAGTATATTGTTCACAGTAATCTGAAACGCCCCCAGTTCATTTGCCATTGTTTTGGCCCAGCTGGCAACTGCTCCGCGAATTGTATTAGATACACCCAAATTCTTTAATGGAATACGCACGGATGTTGAAATGATATTGATGATGCGTCCATATCCGTTTCGTTTCATCGAAGGAATGAATGCTTTTGTGAGAATCTGGTTACAAATAAGATGTTGCTGAAAGGCTGCTAAAAAAGCTTCCTCTGCTGCATCTGTGATGGGACCCGATGCCGGACCTCCTGTATTATTTATGAGTATATGTACCGCTTCTTTTTCTGCATAATCATTCACTGCTTTCTTTAATTCTTCCGGCTTGCTGAAATCAGCAACCAGATAATGATGTTGTTGTCCTTCCGTTGCCGACAGACATTCAACTGCCTCTTTCAATGATGATTCATTTCTTGCAAGCAACGTGCAAGAGGCACCCAATACGGCAAGTTCTTTGGCAATTGCGAGTCCGATACCCTGGGTGCTTCCGCAAACAACTGCCCGCTTTCCGGTCAATGATAGATTCATAAACCAAACGTACGTTAAAAAGTTGTATTTTTCACACCTATTCACTCACTCAAACGATTGCACTATGGCTGTTATTCCTCCTTTCAACCTGCAAAAATGGATCGACGAAAACCGTGATCTGTTAAAACCTCCTGTAGGCAATCAATGCCTTTACAAACAGGCCGATGATTTCATTGTGATGATTGTTGGAGGACCGAATTCACGAAAGGATTATCACTTTAATGAAACTGAAGAATTGTTTTATCAGTTAGAGGGTGATATTGTAGTGAAGATCATTGATGATGGTGAGCCGAAGGACATCCATATTCGTCAGGGCGATATGTTTTTGTTACCTGCACGCACGCCTCATTCTCCACAAAGAGGGCCAAACACTGTCGGTCTGGTCATTGAAAAAGTAAGAAAAAATGAGGATGATGGATTTATGTGGTTCTGTGAGAAATGCGGAAATAAGTTGTATGAAGAGAAACTCAATGTAAGTGATATTGTGAAACAGCTTCCTCCTGTGATGGAAGGATTTTATGCTTCTGAAGAAAGACGCACCTGTAATAAATGTGGTGCCGTGATGCTCCCACCGGTGAAGCGATAATTTTATAATGATTTTTGATGCAAAGAAGAATTGACATCCACACGCATATTATGCCTGAACACATGCCAAACTGGACGAAGAAGTTTGGCTATGGCGAATTCATACACCTCGAGCATCGCAACTGCAAGGCCTGCATGATGAAAGGAGATAAATTATTTCGGGAAGTAGAAGGTAATTGTTTTAATGATGCAGCAAGACTGAAGGAGATGGATGAAACAGGCGTAACCATTCAGGTACTTTCAACGATTCCTGTTTTATTTAATTACTGGGCTAAAGCGGAAGATGGATATGAGACATCCCGTTTCCTCAACGACCATATTGCTGAAACCGTTGCTAAAAATCCAAATCGTTTTATTGGCATAGGAACAGTTCCTTTACAAGATACAGAGCTGGCCATTCGCGAGATGGAACGTTGCGTAAAAGAACTGGGGATGCCCGGTTTACAAATAGGCAGCAATATAAACGGTATGAATTTATCTGATGTTTCGCTTTTCCCCTTTTATGAAGCAGCAGAAAAATTAAGTTGTTCTTTATTTATTCATCCCTGGGAGATGATGGGTGAAGGACAGATGCAAAAATATTGGCTTCCCTGGTTGGTAGGGATGCCTGCAGAAACATCGCGTGCAATCTGCTCTATGATATTCGGAGGTGTTTTGCAGAAATTTCCCCGTTTACGCGTAGCATTTGCACACGGAGGCGGATCGTTTCCCTTTACAATCGGACGCATTCAGCATGGGTTTGATGTGCGGCCCGATTTGGTAGCCATTGATAATAATATAGCACCATCAAAATATATTGGTCAGTTTTGGGTTGACAGTCTGGTACACGATGAAAAAGCATTGCGATATCTCATAGATGTCATGGGAAGAGATAAAGTTTGTCTCGGTAGCGACTATCCCTTTCCGTTAGGGGAACATCGTCCGGGACAATTGATTGAATCATTACAATTAGACGCTGTACTTCAGGAAGAGTTATTATTTCAGAATGCCTTGCGTTGGTTGGGGAGACAGATTTGAGGAAAGTTGTTTGTTATTGGTTGTAGGTTGTTTGTAATTTTTGAAATAGAACTTGATCTGTATTCGTTGTTCGAAAATCAATAAACGATAATACAGCCCCGTAGGGGCGATATATTCCGTAGCCCTGGGTTTTAACCTTCGCTGGCTAGGTAGGCAGATTTAAAGAAAGTTGTTAGTTGTTGGTTGCAGGTTGTTTGTAATTTTTGAGATAGAACATATTCTTCGAAAATCGAAAAACGATCATCGATTAACGAACCCAGCCCCGTAGGGGCGATATATTCAGTAGGCCTGTGTTTTAACCCAGGCCTACGCGGTTATCAGTCAAATTTGATAAATGATAACCGATAACTGATAACATCATCCCCTTAATACTTTTTTCCTTCTACCTAATTCCCCTATCTTTGCCGCCCCAAATCTGTGTTGGCAGATTTCCTGAACCTTTCGGGGCGAAGGATCCACTGGGAGAAACCCAATTTTTAACTAAAACCTCAAGAGTAATGAAAAGTTACGAAATGATGGTGATTTTTACCCCTGTGCTCTCTGAAGAAGAATTCAAAGCAGCACAAAAACGCTACACCGACCTGGTTACAGCAAACGGTGGCGAAATTGTTCACAGCAATCCATGGGGACTTAAATCACTGGCTTATCCAATCGACAAAAAAACCACCGGTATTTACTGGGTGGTAGAGTACAAAGCAGCAAGCGATTTCAATGCAAAACTGAATGTACAAATTCACCGTGATGAGCAAGTGCTCCGTCACATGTACACTGCACTCGACAAGTACGCCGTTGAGTACAATGCTAAAAAGAGAAGTGGCGTATTATCCGGTAACCAAAAAGCGGAGGGATAAACCATGGCAAAGAACGAAATCAAATACCTGACGGCGATTAAAACGGACAAGCCCAGAAAAAAATACTGCCGCTTCAAGCGCTATGGTATCCGTTATATCGACTATAAAGATGTTGAATTCCTGAAGAAATTCATCAATGAGCAGGGAAAACTTCTTCCCCGCCGTCTTAGCGGAAACTCTTTGAAGTTTCAAAGAAAAATTTCTGATGCCGTTAAGAAAGCACGCCAGATGGCACTGCTTCCTTACGTAACAGATTTATTGAAGTAAAAATTTTATTTAGTCACCCTTCCCTAATTTCCCCTTGAGGGAATGACAGTCACAATTCAAGGATTGGGACACGGGAAACTAAAACAAGTACAATGGATATTATTTTAATTCAGGATGTAAACAACCTCGGCGGTAAAAACGAGGTGGTTAAAGTAAAAAACGGTTATGCCCGTAACTTTCTCATCCCTAACAAGTATGCTGTTGAAGCTTCTCCTTCCAATTTAAAACAACTG
>JBKDJT010000329.1:0-3378 GCA_046345435.1 Bacteroidota bacterium | reverse complement strand
CCTTCAGTCCAACCGAATTTTTCATTACATGCAGGTTGAATTCCATAAAACAAAGTTTGAAAATCAGTAGTGGCCTGCAGGTTACTTTTATAAGAAATATCCAGCTTATTCTCACAGAAATAGCTCTGGTTAATCACTCCGTGCACCCAAGTTTCTCCAAAGATGCTGATGTTGGGATATTCATCATAAAGAGCCTGGTTGCATCTATTCATAAATTCAAGATCGTTATACGCATAGGTATCGATCCGAAAGCCATCAATACCAAATTCTTCCACACTCCAGATCGCATGCTGTATCAGAAAATTTGCAACAAACGGGTTACTCTGATCCCAGTCGGGCATTGACGTTACAAACCACCCATCACTCATTATCTTCTTGTCTTTAGCCGACGCATAGGGATCAAAGAGGACCTGGTCTTTAAAACTTGTTTGTGTAAAGGAAGGCCAGCGATGAAACCAACTGCTGTCGGGCATATCACGAAAAAGAAAATGTTCGAGACCTACATGGTTATAAACTGCATCTTGAATCATCTTTATTCCTTTTGCATGACAGGCTTCTGTGAGACTGCGGTAAGCATCATTGCCTCCCAGACGCGGATCCACTTTGTAATGATTTGTAAATGCATAGCCATGCTCAGTTCTCTCGGGCATATCATTCTCCCATACAGGATTCAGCCAGATGGCTGTTACACCAAGATCAGTAAGGTAATCGAGTTTATTCTGAACACCTTTTAAATCACCGCCATGACGATTGAATACCGTATCTCTACGAAGAGTCTGGTCTTTCATTCCCGGCACACGATCATTCGACGGATCACCATTGCTGAAACGATCCGGCATAATTAGATACATTAAATCAGCTGAAGTAGCTCCGTTCGCAAACACTAATCCGTTACCTGTACGTCTGGCTTTTAGTTCATAATCAAGCTTAGTTGTTTTCTTGCCCGATTTAAACTGAATCTGCATTTTACCGGGTGTTGCATCAGAGCCGATAACAAGATCCAGTGCGAGATAATTATTATTGGAGAAACGGTTTATTTTCTCAAGCTGCACACCCTGATAGTTAATATTCAATGTCTTAGAAGCACCGATACCTTTCCCATAAACAAGAACCTGTAACCGATTATGCTTCATACCTGTCCACCAGTTGGAGGGATATGCCACAGGTTTTGTCTGTGAAAATGTATGCAATGATAAAAAGCAAAAAAACAAAAGCTTAATAAATGAACGCATGCTAAATAATTATTTCAATGAAAGATTATAGTTTACAATGATTTTTCCTTAATACGAAGGGTCAGCAATGCCGCAACAATCATTGAGCAACCACCAAATACGATTGTATAAATTGCTTCACCGTCAAACAAGTATTTGGTCATCATACCCAGCAGTGTCGCTGCCAGTATTTGCGGTATCACAATAAAGAAATTAAAAATTCCCATGTATACTCCCATCTTATGTGAAGGAAGAGCCTGTGTTAAAATAGAATAAGGCATTGCCAGAATACTGCACCACGCAAGCCCCACTCCCGCCATACTTAAGATCAGCATGTTTTCATTTTTAAAAAGATAAAATGAAATGAGACCAAGTCCGCCGGCTATTAGTGAAATCATATGAGCACCGGGGCGTGAAAAATATTTAGCGAGAACAGGAAGCAGAAAGGCAAACAAGGCAGAGAATCCATTGTAGTAGGCAAAAAGGACACCCACCCAATTCCCGATACGGTTGTACTCTGCAGAATTTGTATCCGTAGTACCTGCAATATGCTGGGCCAGTGCCGGTGTAGAATAAATCCACATTGCAAAAAGTGCAAACCAGGAAAAAAACTGCACTACTGCCAGTTTCTTCATTGTAGCAGGAAGAAAATTAAGGTCGTCAATCACTTCAACAAAACCTCTGAAGGATGTTCCGCTGTGAAATAAATAGGCAATTAGCTGGAAAAGCCCGAATGCGGTAATCCCTCCTGTTAAAACATATAATTCTTTCTCAAGTCTGTGTGCTGCATTCAGGTTATAGTAATAAAGTGATGCAGAAAGCAAGAGTCCGATGGTCAACCACAATAAACCTTTGTTGAGGAAATTTTTTGCAGCTGTTTTAATTTCAAATGACCCGCTTGCGTGTCCGCTTTCGCCAAATGCTTTCAATTCTTCAGGAGAATATTCCTTTGTAGTGACAACAGTATAAATAATTGTAAGCATGTAAACGGCCGCACCGATCACAAAAGAAAAGCGAACAGAATCCGGAATGACACCGGCAGGCGCTTCATTGGAAATTCCGAAAGATGTGAGCAGATAAGGAAGCAAAGAGGAGATAACTGCACCTACTCCGATAAAAAAGCTTTGCATGGCAAAACCGGTGGTTCTTTGTTCATCTGGAAGTAAATCACCAACGAATGCGCGAAAAGGCTCCATAGAAATGTTAATGGAAGCATCCAGCAACCAGAGCATTACAGCTGCCATCCACAAAGCATCAACACCCGGGAAAACAACCAAAGCAAGAGATGCAAAAATGGCGCCTGCAAGGAAAAAAGGTCTTCTGCGACCAAGCTTCCCCATCCATGTTTTATCACTCATATGCCCAATAATGGGCTGAACAATCAACCCTGTCAAAGGAGCAGCAATCCACAAAATTGGAATCTCTTCAATTTTTGCTCCAAGGGTTTGAAAAATACGGCTGACATTGGCATTCTGTAATCCGAATGCAAATTGAATCCCCAAAAAACCGACGCTCATATTGATAATCTGAGCTACAGAGAGCCGGGGTTTGGCTCCATTCATTGTTGAAGACATATCGATTGTTTGTTTGTTGGTTTAAATCACAAATCCGTCGGGCAAGATAGCGCCTTTCTTGACAACCACAATGCCATCTTTCACAGTATATAATGCATGATCGGCATTGGAGAGATGCGAACCGCCATTGATACGTACATCATTACCAATGCGACAGTTCTTGTCAATGATGGTGTTTTTAATATAGCAACGTTCACCGATCCCTATTTTGGGCATTCCTTTTTCAACCGCTTCTGTCATTTCCTCAATGGTTTCATAGTAATCGCTACCCATGATATAACAACTCACAATAGTTGTACCATGGCCAATTCGTGTTCGGATACCAATGACACTGTTCTCTACTCTGCTTGCCAGGATAATTGAACCTTCCGCTATAATAGTTTTTTCAAGTGTCGTTCCGCTGATCTTGGCCGGTGGCAACATCCTTGCGCGGGTATAAACGGGATTATCATTGTCAAATAAATTAAAATCCGGAAGCTCCTGTGTCAATGCAAGATTAGCTTCAAAAAAAGAATAAATATTCCCGATATCTGTCCAGTAACCGTCATACTGATAACTTGCCACTTTATAATTGGAAATAGAAGAAGGAATGA
>JBKDJT010000328.1:0-3159 GCA_046345435.1 Bacteroidota bacterium | reverse complement strand
AAATTATTCTTTGCTTATCGACCCGGTACCACCATCACACTTGGCTTTACTTACGATTTAAACAAGACCACTAAATAAAAACAATAAACAACACACGTATGAAGAAGATGCTCCTGGGTGTAATGCTGTTTTCCATGATGCTGACAGCTCCCTCCTGTATCAAGGTGAATTTCGAAGAAGGCGGAAATGTAACGCCACCTGCTGATCCTAATTCCAATGTAATTTCAGGGATCATCACAACAAGTCGTTATTACGCAAAAGGTACTTATATCCTGAAAGGATACGTTTATGTAGTTGATGGTGCAACCATCACTTTTGAAGCAGGTTCAGTGATTAAAAGTGATATTACAGAGAAAGGTGCTTTGATCATTGAGCGTGGTGCAAAAATCATTGCATCAGGTACAGCAAGTAATCCAATTGTATTTACCAGCGGCAAGCCTGTAGATCAACGTGCGCCTGGTGACTGGGGAGGTATAATCATTCTGGGTAAAGCTCCGACGAACCGTCCTTTAGATCCTGCTCCTACTGTTGAAGGTGGTGTAGGTCGTCAGTATGGCGGCAATGATCCGAATGATGAAAGTGGTATTCTTCGTTATGTGCGTATCGAATATGCGGGCATTGCTGCTGAGCCTGGTTCAGAGATTAATGGTCTGACCCTCGGAGGTGTAGGAAGCGGAACGATCATTGAATATGTACAAGTTTCTTTTGGTAATGATGATGCTTTTGAATTCTTTGGTGGAACTGTGAATGCAAAATATCTGGTAGCTCTTGCTACTGCTGATGATGATTTTGATTTTGATTTCGGTTATACCGGAAAAATTCAATTTGCTGTTTCATGCCGCAAGCCTGATTTCGTAGATGCTGGCGATGCAGGTAATGGTATTGAGTGCGACAATGACGGTTCGGGTACATCTGCAACGCCACGTACGCGCCCTCAATTGAGTAACTTCACTATCCTCGGACCTAATAGTGCTACAGCGGCTGCAAATCACAATTTTTCTCAGCGCTGGCGCAGGGCAACACAATTTGTTTTCCGTAACAGTATCATTGCTGGTCATCCAGATGCAGGTTTCTCTATGGAGAGTGATGCTACCATCAATGATTATTTTGTCAACGGAAATTCTGAATTCAGAAACAACCTGGTTCATGCAACAGCCAATGCTTTCCGCTCTGGAAATGCCAATATTGCAACTGCTGCACAAATTCAGACAAAAGCAGAATCTGAAGGATGTATTGTTTACACAGATCCTACTGCTATTCAGCTGGAAAATCCTTTCTTCTCTACAACACCTAACTTCTTACCCAAAACTGGTTCACCTGCTTTAACAGGAGCTAATTTCTCTGGTATGAATCCTTTCTTCACCAGCACAACTTTCCGTGGTGCGTTTGGAGCAAACAACTGGACAGCCAACTGGACTGAGTTTGATCCTGCTAAGAAAGCATATTAATAAAATAGCTTAGTTTATGAATTTACCGTTCCGTTGTTTCAGCGGGACGGTTTTTTTATAAGTTATTGGTTATTTGTTTTTATTTTCTTAATTGATGTGTATATTTTAGATATCTAAAAGTATATTTATTTAATTAGCATGAAGGGTAAAGTATTCTTTTTTTTACTGTTTGGTTTTTCAATCGGATTAGTTGCTTGTCGATCAAGTATAAAAAATATAATGCCTGAAATAAGGGATGCTGATAGTGCAACAATCATATATTATGAGAAGCCGCAGGATAACCGTTTTTTTAAAGTAGTGAAAGGGAAGAAGCCGAGAGAGTTAGCAACGATTATTGAAGATGTAAATGCATCTGCACAAAAATATGTGGAGGCTTCCTGTGAGAGTATAGGAAAAATTTATTTTTATAAAGGCACAGAGCAGGTCTATGTGGTGTATTTTTCTGCAGAAAATTGCAGCAAACTGGCTTTTATTAAAAATGGCGAGCGTTATGAAGCGCAGATGAGTAATCAATCGTCTGAATTGCTAAATCAGCTCGAAACCAAAGCAATTACACCGAGTGTCAGGTAACAATTTGATAACAATTTGTTTATCTGTTTCATATGTATAATCATATGCTACTTCCGACATTTACAAACTAAAGTTTTTCCTTAAGCAAGCATTTGCCTCCTGGTCTCAGGGGGCATTTTTATTGTATGTACTCTTTATTTCTGAAATAAGTTTGGTTACCTTTTCTTTTTCTAGAATAAGATATCCAAATCTGTCATCACTGATTCCATCCTTAAGCAGATAGCTGAATGAGAATGTATTTCCCGAACTGATCGTTTCAAAATACCTGAAAAGAATATTCGGATGCTTTTTCAGATCTTCTCCTATTTCGTAAAGGTGTGTTGAAAGTATAAAAATGCTTTTAGGGACACAAACAAGCCCCTCGATAACTGTTTTGCTGCAAAGCATCGCATCCTGAATATTGGTTCCTTTGAAGAGTTCATCAATAAGTACAAGCCATTTTCTGCCATCTTTAATTTTAGTCAAGGTGTTCTTGATTCTTTGTATTTCATTGAAAAAATAACTTTCACCTTTAATGATGTTGTCCTGTATCTGAATATTGCTAATGATTCCTTCGAATAAACTTAGCTTCATGTTTTTTGCCGGCACACCCATCCCTAGATGTGCAAGATAAACTGCAGTGCCGACGGCTTTGATGAAGGTGCTTTTTCCTGCCATATTCGCACCTGTCAGAAACATAAAGTTTCCGGTGTTGTTCATCTTAAATTGGTAGCCAACAGGATTATTAAGAAGTAGGTGTCTTAATTCCGTTGCCTCAATTTCAGGTAATTCTGAATCAACCCATTCCGGGAATTGCATGTTATTTTTTTGCATTGCAAGGGACATGCTTTGCCATGCATCCATTCTAAAATATATTTCTTTCAGTTGCTGAAACGAATGGCGAAACTTATGATATAAAAAGCTACCACACTTCAGCAGTTGAATTGTCGACAATTCCGGCTTATTTTCATTTTCCAGAATATTTCTTATCGGTTCAGGTGAAAGCAGTTTATTTATATCCTCCTTCATATGACTCAAAAGAATTACATCTTTTGACTGATTGATCAAATGCGTGATCTTTCTCATTCCTTTAAGAAAGTCGATAAAATGGTGAACTGAAAATCTCACCATTGCATATTCATTTCGGTTAAATACTTGGTAC
>JBKDJT010000327.1:0-2769 GCA_046345435.1 Bacteroidota bacterium | reverse complement strand
AAGTGAAAGAGAAGGTAGGACGGTATTATTTGTGAGTCATAACATGGCTGCGGTAAAATCTCTTTGCACAAAGTCTTTATATATTTCTAACGGGATAATCAGTTTTCACGGAGATACAGAAGATGGAGTTTCAAATTATTTGAAAGTAGCAAAAAATCAAAACAATCTTTCACTTTCTGAAAGGAGAGACAGAGAAGGAAATGGGAGATTTCTGTTTACTGAAATTGCTACGAAAAATAGTAAAGGAGACGAGGGAAATACATTTTTTTGTAATGAAAGCATTCGAATAGATTTAAGATTTATTACTAATGTAGAGGATGTCTCAAAAATAATTTTAACAGTAGGGTTTAAAGACAGAAACAATGAACTGTCTGCTTTCTTTACTTCAGATGAAATGGGGTTTGCCTTGGAGCAAGACAATAATATATTAATGCTTGATATTCCAAATTTTGCTTTAAGGCCAGAAAGCTATTCTATTTGGTTGTTTGCATCATATAATACAACTTCACCTTCTGATTTTTGTGATGTGATTGATGAAGCTGCCAATATAAATATATTGCCAATTGATCATTGGGGCTCTGGCAAACTAATTAGATCAAGAAATACAGCTTTTTTTGACGGCAAATTTTATCAACCGCAATGATTCGAGAATATTTCATACATCAGGCTCATAGATTAAAGCACTCTTTATCGGTTACTCGTCCATTTACAGGTCGGGGAATTTTGATGAAATGGTCTGATAAAATTATTGGGTCTCCTAGTAAGCCCATAATTCTTAAAACCTTGCATGGCTTTAAATTATTTATAGATCCCATTATTGATAATGGGGTTGAACGATCTATATTTTACACGGGCACATACGAAGCTGGTACGCTTTATATTTTCAAACAAATCTTGAGTTCTGGTGATGTCGTAATAGATGTTGGTGCAAATATTGGCCTTATGACCTTATATGCATCTAGTCGGATAGGTGAAAATGGATACGTACATGCATTTGAGCCTGAACCGGACACATTTAAAATATTATCACAAAATTGTGCTTTAAATAAAAAATCAAATATTAAAATTAATAAAATAGCACTAGGACGCGAGAAAAAAACTGCGATCATCTATCCGAATCTTGATATAAACAGAGGATCTTCCTCGCTTGTTAGACAAGATAATACGAATGGCAAAATAGTAAATGTTATACGACTTGATGAATACTTACATTTAAAACAACTGGATTCGCTTAAACTTATAAAAATTGATGTGGAGGGCTATGAAATAGAAGTACTAGAGGGGGGGCGAGAAATCTTTAAAAGTGACAGGGCGCCAATTATCTGTATTGAATACAGCGGTCAAATAGCTTCAGAAGATTCACTTGCAGGAATTTATGATTTAATAATACAGATGGGATATAGTATATATAAATTTTCTGAATCAAAAGGAGTTGAATGTAAATTAAAGCAAGTTAATGGGAAGAATGAGATGCCTTTACATGATAATATTTTTTGTTTTAAAAAAAATCATTTATCTATTTTAGAGAAAATTGTGGAGCAATAAATAAGCGCACATATAGTATGAATTTACTTTTAAATATATTTACAAAGATTAAATTAAATAGTTATAGTGGTTTTAAATCTAAAAGTGTCGTGCCTCCTAAATCATTTCAAATGCCCTCATCATTAGGAGTAACAATTCAAAAAAGAAGTTCTCAGCTAATAGTTTCTCTAACAAGCTATCCGGAAAGAATAAAATATATTCATTATACAATTTCTACTTTATTGACACAGACCATAAAGCCAGATAGATTAATTTTGTGGCTTTCCACAAACGAGTTTCCTAAAAAGGAGAAAGAGTTGCCTTTTTCATTAAAAAGACTTTGTAAATATGGACTCGAAATAAATTGGACTGACGAAAATATCAGATCTTATACCAAATTAATACCTTCTTTGCTGAGTTTTCCTAATGAAATTATTGTAACCGCAGATGATGATATCTTTTATAGTGAATATTGGTTAGAGAGTTTGTATCATTCATATTTGGTTGAACCGAGATATATTCATTGCCATCGGGCTCATAGAATAAAATTAGACTTTAGTGGTAAGATAATGCCATATGCCAATTGGGATTTAGGCTATTCAATAAAATCACAATCTTTCTTAAATTTTTTAACTGGTGTTGGTGGTGTTTTATACCCGCCAAATTCATTATATAAAGATGTTTTAAAGAAGGAATTATTTTTGAAACTATGTTCTACGGGAGATGATATTTGGTTTTGGGCGATGGCAGTTATAAATGACACTAAAATTATGATTATAAAAGATTGTATTGTTCATTTGCGTGAATTAGAAGGGGTCGAACTTAGGCGTTTATATAAAGAAAATATATTTAATGGCATTAATGATATAGGTCTTCAAAATATTACAAATGAATATCCTATAATTATATCAAAAATCAAAAAAGATCTTATTGAAAATGAATGAATTGCCAATCATATTTATTCATTCTGGAAATAAAAAGTTCTTAAAGTATGCATTAAATCAGGCAAAATATTTTAATAAAAAAACAAATATAATTTTAATAGGAGATAGTCCAAAAGATGTAAATCAAAACTATTGTCACTTTTATTCAATTGAAAACCATAAATCATCTTTACATCTTCTTAAAAATCTATATTTTCAATTTTCTACTAACTCCTATGATTTTGAGTTTGATTGTATAGCAAGATGGTTTATTCTTTTTGATTTTATGAAACAAAATAAGATTAATTGGGCATGTTATTTG
>JBKDJT010000326.1:0-5088 GCA_046345435.1 Bacteroidota bacterium | reverse complement strand
TGCTTATTCTTTACATCGATATAAGAAGCAAGGCCACCCCACAAAAAAACCAAGGCCAGAAAAGCACTTAAAAAAGCAAAACCAGGTTTTTGTGGAACAACTAACGCAACAATAAATGCAACAGGCGCAATTGACCACCATGGAAAAACAAAACCCGCTGCAAAACTCAGCAAGGCAGTGACGATAATAACAGAGAAGAATTTCATAAATGTTATTAGTTGTTAGTTGTTAGTTGTTAGTTGGCAAAAATTCCATTTTCCATCTTACACGCGGATGTGTTTCATCTCCTTTTTTATACACCCATACTCGATAATAATCTCCTGCTGCCCAGGTATTGATAAACTGATCATAATACTTACTGCCGGGATTACCACTTTGTCCTCCGGGATAAACAACAAAGGCCTGTGTTTCCGGTCCCATCTCCACAACCATTCTCCAACTAGCACCATGGCTGTGCTGTGTTGCATTTACAATATGCTGACCTCCTCCAATTTGCAATCCTTCACGGGAGAATGGCATCATTGATTTTTTTAAGATATGATATACGGTTGTATTTTTATAAGCACCCCACTCCAGCTTCCCAACATTACTGAGTGAATCTAGCTTTGGAATGATACCGCGAAAAGCTTCTGTTACAAGCGTTGTGAGATTTTCCTTTTCTTTAGTACTGATATCGTCAATGTATGAAAATGAAGTATCTCTTAACAATGCCTCTGCCAGTGTACGTTCATAAGGCATTATATTCGCTTTTTTCAACGCAGCCAGTTCATCATTCCAGATCAATGATTCAAGCGAATCAAGCCACAGGTTAAAAACAACCGGCCCTTTTTCCTGAATATCATTTCTTAAATTCCATTCACTTACAATCTGAAAATAACGACTGGCATCATTATTCAAAGATGATGTTTGTAAATGTCTCAGCAAGAGCGGTCTGATTGTAGCCGCAAAAGAATTATAATTATCCGTTTGCAAATTTTTCATATCGTCAACGGTAAGCCCCTCCCTTCCTGCCAAACGATTATGTCTGGTGATACCTCTGTACAAATCATAATTGCCGGGAATAAAATATGGATAACTTGCGTCAACCGGATACTGGTTGGCACTTTGCAAAAAACCCTGTTCAGGATTCAATGCATGAGGGTTTTCTTCCTGAGGAATAAAACCCTGCCATTGATAAGAACTGTCGTAACCTGGCATGATATACAAACCTTGCCTGTTCCACCGGGCCGGGAAAGTACCCTGCTGCCAAATGGCAATGTCTCCCGATTTAGAAGCAAAAACAAAATTCTGAGGTGGACATTCAATATGTTTTATTGCTTCAACATATTCTTCATAATTATTTGCATGATTCAAAAGCCAGAATCCTTTTGCTTCATTCGACGGATCAAGCGCCTTCCAACGAATGGCAATGGCTTTATTTTCATGTAATGGATTTTTAAATGATCTATCGTAAACCACAGGGCCAAAAACAGTATATGCAACCGTGTCGTAAAATACAGTTTCATCTTTAATCTTGATTTCCTCTACGCGCAGTTTTGTTTTTTCCCATTTCCCATTGTATAAATACTCTTGTTTGGATTCATCCCTGAATTTTATTTCATAAAAATCACGCATGTCACGCTGTGAGTTAGTAACACCCCATGCAATGCTGTCGTTAAACCCGATCACAATGCCGGGAATTCCGGGAAAAGAACTGCCATATACATTGATGGAAGGCCCCGACATCTGCATTTCATACCAGATAGCAGGAAGAGACAATTCAAGATGCGGATCATTACATAAAATAGGCGCTCCATTCTTTGTCATTTTCCCTCCTACTACCCAGTTATTGCTGCCATTATCCTCATCAGGTTCATCTTCTTCATTAACAAGCGGCAATGGAGATCGCTTAAAATACTGTGTGTCTGCAGTTTCGGGTATGACGGGCTCTATTGCAGGACGCGCAAAATCAGTTCCCGGAGGGATGATCGGTTGTAAAGAATCAGGAATTGAAGGAAATAACAACTGCATTTGCTCATCAGTAAACAAATGCTGAACGGAAGAGAATTCAAGATCCTTGGTATTACCTGCAAGCATTTTGCTCATCGATTTCACAAAGAGAGCTATTTTTATATTCGTCCATTTTTCAGGCTGATACCCAAGCAATTTATATTCAATTGGCAACTCGGAAGCTGATAGAGAATTGATATAAGTATTTACACCGGCAGTATATGCATCACAAAGAGATTTGGTAAGTGGATCCTTTTCAAGCTCTTCTAGTAAAATTTCTGCACTAGAAGTCATGCCACTCCTTCTCTGCTCGCGATCATAATTCAACGCAACATCACCTACTACCTCACTCACTCTTCCTGCAGCTGCATGCGTTTGAAATTACATCTGACACAAACGAAAACGTGCATGAAGAAAACCCTGAACATAAACCGCATCTGTGGGGTCATCCGCATAAACATGGGGAACAAGCCGATCATCAAAATAAACATTTACCTTCCCCTTTAGTCCTTTCAAGTTATGCACTTCACTGAAGTTATATCCTGTCGGTTCTGCATTTTGCCAGAAACCGTGCTGAGGACTAAGAAACTCACCCAATGCCGGCATTTTCCCAATACGGGTATTCAGAAATATCACGAGGCCAACCGATAATATCCCGGAGAGAGAAATAAATAACCATCTCATAAAAAGAAGGAGTTTGTTGTCTCCGCAACAAAGATACCGGGATATTGCTCTCCGAAAGCACCACTCATACCTGCCATCCTTAATTTTGCATAGCAATAACAGAATTCCTTAAACCATAAAAATTTGCATCGCGTTATGAATGCAGGAAATAGTTCCGTAAAAAATATACTTGGACTGCAACTGCCCACCGATCCCAGATGGGTGGATCTCACGGCTTTATCAATTGATGATATATTAACAGACCATGCCTACTGTGAACAAAAAGCAGCCACCTCCTGCATTTCACTTATTCAACGCTATAGCCAGTATGAAGAACTGGTTGAACAACTTGCTCCAATTGTCGCGGAGGAATGGGGTCATTTCAGGGCTGTACTGCAGGAACTTAAAAAAAGAAAGCTGACGCTGGGAAAACAACGAAAAGATGAATATGTGAATGCACTGCTCGCTTTTCAGACAAAAGGCGGACACCACGACGATCGCTTCCTTGATCAGCTTTTAACTATGGCATTGATTGAAGCAAGAAGCTGCGAACGTTTTAAAAGGCTCAGTGAGGGTCTGGATGATGCATACTTAAGAAAGTTTTACAGAAAATTCATGGAAAGCGAAGCAGGTCATTACACCTTGTTCATTACACTCGCAGAAACATATCTGCCAAAAACAAAAGTGCGTAAACGCTGGAAAGAATGGCTTGAGTTTGAAAAAAAACTGATAAAGGAAATGGAAATAAGAGGCGATCGTATTCATTGATTAATATTAATAACACCATTAAATAAGTATTACCCTCGTCTCGTGGACTTTCGAACTTTCGATCTTTCGGCCTCCCGGACTTTTGGACTCCTATGAGTATCTCATTTAGCTAAGAACATTTCAAAACAACGCCCTCACTGCAGCCTGCCCGGTATGAATTACTTTTCCGGTACCGGGTTTTCTGCCGTTATACTGAACAGATATCTCTGTGTTATTTGACAATCGTTTGGTGAAATCAAGGTTCCATATAAAATTTCTTCCCGGCAATAAAGCATCGAGCATCGTAAAAGCAACTGTCGTATTTGTTGAACCTCCGGTAAATTCGATACCACTGTATTGAAACCTCCCGTTAATAGTACTGTTTGAAAGAACATTGTAACGCATCTCCATAATCAATGAATGAATTTCAGCACGCTCTTTCAATCCCTCCTTATTTTCTTTTAAATCATATTTATAACTGAGAGAGAAACGATAGCTGGTTCCTTGTTGCAATGAAACTACGGGCTCAAGAGAAAATTGTGAAATAAGGAAATTCCTGTTGTTGAATTTAGGTGTCTGCAACTGGTTTCTGATGAAACGAGTATTCAACAAAGTTGACCATCTTTTGCTGATATTCCATCTTAATTTCTGATTAAGCTCTCGTAATGTTCGCGTTTCCAAACCATAAGTAAGAAATGATCTTGCAGAGTTCATCAAATGTGTAAACTCCCAACCCCATACAGTACTTGTACGGTTATAAAACAAAGTATTGCTGATTGTTGAGTTTAAAGTGATGAGTGATGTATCCTGAACCGGCTTACTAAACGGATTTAAGAGAAAATTACCGCTTGTGATTTCTTTTTTAAACACCTGAAGTGAAGATTGAGCCGACAATCGACTTGCCCATTTTAGAAACCCTTGATTCACTGAAGGAGAGATAAAGGCACGTGGGTTAAGCGCAAACTGATAATTAAACTGATTATAACCTGCTTTTACAAAATCCAATGTGGGTGTAAAAATGCGGATATACCTTGCCTGATCCCTGAAGGCAGCAAGCTCAAATTCATTGATTTGCGGAACACCATCTCCATTATAATCATTCCAGGTGTATTCACCCTGCCCTGCCGGCACCTGGAAATAGGAAAAATCTCGTCGCTGCTCTTGTCCCGCTCCTGTTTCATAAAGTACAGTTCCCGTGAGTCCTCCTTTAAATTCACTGACTGTATATTCCATCCTCCCAAGCAAACTTTTCTCCGGCTTGAGATTGCTGACTTGAGAATTATAAACTACAAGCTGACGATAAGTGGCATTCATCCGAAGCTGGTGATGTTCATTACCCAACAATTCAACAGAGGCACTGTAATTATAACTCCTATCTGTTTGTAAGAGCTGCTTTGCTACCGGTAATCGGTCTCTCCTTGTATAAAATTCCAGCTTCCACTTCGTGTTTTGTTCTCCTGAGCGGATAAAAGCATTCCAGATATCAAAACTGAAACTAAAAGGATTTACCAGATTGGTATTTCGATTTCTGATTTCACTGTGTTCCAGGCTATAGTTTACTCCTGCTTCACTGTTATTCCATTTTGAAAATTTCTTTTTCAACTCAGCAAAAGGCCGTAGAAAAAAACCCTTGTTGAATCCGCTGTCAGTTGATGAATATTGAAGCTTACCTGTCCAATTCCAATCCTT
>JBKDJT010000325.1:0-2868 GCA_046345435.1 Bacteroidota bacterium | reverse complement strand
GTAAGTACAGGCCACCTTCAGATCGTTTATTATACTGCACTGATAGCCGGATTTTGTACTGTCGGCTATCTCATTGCATCTATCCGCCAAAAAGAACTCAAATCTTTCTTCGCGGCAGTAGGGATTGCAATCGTGCTTGCGCTCATCGGCGTGGGTACCAATGCAACGACAATGCTCACCACCTATGAATACTCAAAAGAATCCATGAGAGGTGGTATCAGCGAGCTGAAAGACACAAAAGATAAAAACAAAACTTCCGGCGGCCTTGACAAAGACTATGCATTTAAATACAGCGTAGGCATTGCAGAAACATTCACCATGATCCTGCCCGGATTATACGGAGGCAGTAATGGCGGCAATGAATATAAATCTTCAAAGTTTGCAGACAAACTAACCGAGCTTGGTTATCCGGAAGATCAGGCAATTGAATATGCCAATGGCATGTCGTACTGGGGCAATCAGCAGCCAACTTCCGGTCCGGTATATTTTGGTGCAATCATCATGCTTCTTGTTTTATTTTCTTTGTTTCAAAAACAAAACTGGCTTACCTGGAGCTTACTTGCATCAGGCATATTTGGTATTCTTCTTTCATGGGGCAATCATTTCGAGGCATTTAATTATTTCCTGTTCGACTATCTTCCTTTGTATAAAAAGTTCAGAGCGCCATCTATGGGTTTATTTATGCCCCAGCTTTCATTTGTATTGATGGCCGCAATTGGTACACATGAATTATTATTCGGAAACTACTCTGCTGATTATCTAAAGAAACATTTTAAGAAAGGAGTAATTGCAGCGGGTGTTGTAGCTATTGCACTTGCAGGGATGTATCTGAGTTTTGACTATACATCGCCCAACGACAAAGGGATTCAAGAAAACATGGCGAATGTAATGATGCAGCAAGGAGCAAACAATGCCAATGAAGCTGAACTTAAAACACAGGCAAATGATTTCGGGAAACAATTTGTTTCAGCCCTGAGAGAAGATAGACGCTCAGTATTCGCAAGTGAGTTATTCCGTGCTGTGGTATTATTATCTTTAGGCGTTGGAGTACTTTTCTTGGCAACAAAACAAAAAATCAAACCACAGCAGGCCGCTATCGTGCTGCTGGTGCTCGCATCATTTGACCTGCTTAATGTAGGCAGAAGATATCTGAATGAAAATTCATTTGTTGATCAGTCAACTTTCGAAAGCGATTTCAACCTGTCGGCTGCAGATCAGCAAATTAAACAGGATACCGGATACTTCCGAGTGTTAAATCAGGCTACAGATCCATTTAATGAATCAACCACTTCCTATTTCCATCGTTCAATCGGTGGATACCACCCTGCTAAGCTGCAGATTTATCAGGATCTGATAGAGTTTCAGATTTCCAAATTCAACATGCAGGTAATCAACATGCTTAATACAAAATATGTTATACAGCAAGATCAACAATCAAATCAACCAGTTGCAAGGTTAAACCCGGATGCCTATGGTCCATGCTGGCTTGTAAAAGGTATCAAATTTGTAAAAGACGGAAAAGCTGAGATGTCGGCGCTTGATCAGACGAATTTAAAAGATACAGCTGTTGTACAAACCAAATACAAAAGCATCATATCATCCCAACCCGTCTTCGATTCAACTGCCGTGATTACACTAAAAGAAAATCGCAATGACATTATTACTTACGAAACAAAATCAGCAAGCAATCAATTTGCCGTCTTAAGTGAAGTATGGTATACTGCTGGATGGAATGCTTATCTTGATGGTAATAAAACAGAATTTGTAAAAACAAATTATGCGTTGAGAGGAATTCCTGTTCCGTCAGGCAAACATGAAATTGTATTTCGTTTTGAACCTAAGTCTTATAAAAATGGCAATATCATTAGTTTAATCAGCACAATACTGATTTATCTGATTATTGCGGGTTGTTTAATTCGGGAGATAAAACTTCAAAATAAGCCGCTGGCATGAAGAAAATATTGACGATTATTCCCTATTCATACATTCCTTATTATTCCGGTGGGCAAAAATCACTGGCAGTTTTTAATGCTTATCTGGGTGAAAAAACAGAATTACATGTAGCCGGCACTTTAGACAATGACACATCTCTCATAAACACATATCAATTTCATCCAACTTTAGGGAAAAGTAAGTTCAGGTATATCAATCCGATTCTACCCATTTCAATCATCAAACTAATAAAAAGATATAAGATTGAAACAGTCATTTTCGAACACCCATACTTAGGCTGGCTTATTCCCATTATTAGGGCAGCCACATCAACAAAAATTATTTGCCGTACCCACAATATAGAATCAGAAAGATTCCGAAGTATTGGAAAAAAATGGTGGCGAATACTGGCAACATATGAAAGATGGGTGCTAAACAAATGCGATATCGTTACTTGTATCACAGATGCAGATATGCGATTCATGACCAAAACCTTTCATTTAAACCCTTCTAAATGCATTGTTGCTCCTTACGGTATTGATGAAAAAGAAAGTCCTTCCGATAAAATCCAATGTAAAAAAACAGTTTGTTCACGTCATCAGCTCAATCCCGATATCCCGTTACTTTTTTTTAATGGTTTAATGAGTTACAAACCAAATCTGGATGCGCTTGATATGATCCTGTATAAGATCAATCCAATTCTTGAATCAAAACAATTTAAATGTAATATACTTATCGCAGGCAAGGGACTTCCTGATCAGTATCAACAATTAAAAAATTATAATCTTGGAGGCATTTTTTATGTTGGTTTTGTAAACGACATAATTGAGTATACGAAAGCTGCTGATATATTATTGAATCCTGTCATCATAGGCGGCGGTATCAAAACAAAAGTTGTTGAGGCGCTCGGCTACGGCACATCAGTGGTATCTACAG
>JBKDJT010000324.1:0-4764 GCA_046345435.1 Bacteroidota bacterium | reverse complement strand
ATTAAAATAAGCACTTCAACTGTGTTGCTCAATCAACTGTATCACTGCAAAAAACAAATTTTCCCTGAAGAGCAGAGAAGCGTTGTGCAAACTCCACAGCTAAGTCATCAGACTGGGTTTGCATGACAGGATGATTGCCCTCACTTTGAGGAAAAGGTAAAGGCGTAGGATGACTCAACGCCTTTCGTATGCGTTTAAGAATATTTTCTTTTGATGGAGAAACATTCATACTTCTGTACCTGACTGATTTTCGCCTGTCTCAGTTTCTGAAGTCGGAGGAGCAGAAGCGACAGCTACTGTATCATCACCCGTATCTAAGATTTTTTTCTGTTCGTATGGTCTCTTACCGATCAGGGTTTCAACATCAGACTGAAACAATACTTCTTTTTCAAGCAAAGCCTTTGCAAGTTTTTCTACATCATCTTTCTTCTCATTGAGCAATGCCTTTGTTCTTTCGTAAGCAACATCAATCAGTTTTCTTACTTCTTCATCTATTATTTTAGCCGTTTCATCGCTATACGGCTTGGTAAAAGTATTTTCCTGCGAAGGGTCATAAAAACTAATATTCCCTACTTTCTCGTTCATACCATAAACCGTCACCATTGCATAAGCTGTGCGGGTAATTTGTTGTAAGTCGTTCTGTGCACCAGTAGAAATTTTCCCGAAGAAAATATCTTCACTGGCTCTTCCGCCAAGTGTCATGCAAATCTGATCATTGAGTTGATCTGTATTGTACAAATATTGCTCTTTAGGTGTGTATTGAGCATACCCTAACGCAGCGGTGCCTCTTGGAACAATACTTACTTTCAACAAAGGATATGCATGTTCCAGGTACCATCCACAGATTGCGTGGCCTGCTTCATGATAAGCAATGATTTCTTTTTCTTCCGGACTAATGATTTTATTTTTCTTTTCAAGTCCGCCAATTACACGATCAATGGCTGCTTGAAAATCGCTCATATCAACAGCTGATTTTCCTTTACGAGCAGCAATCAGTGCTGCCTCATTACATATATTCGCAATATCTGCACCTGCAAATCCGGGAGTTTGTTCGGCAAGCTTATGAATATCGAGCGTCTCGGAAATCTTAATCGGCTTCAGGTGAACATTGAAGATTTGTTCACGGCCTTTCAGATCGGGTCTGTCGATGGATATCTGACGATCGAAACGACCTGGTCTCAAAAGCGCAGTATCAAGTACATCGGGGCGGTTTGTTGCAGCGAGAATAATGATACCTGTATCTCCGCCAAATCCATCCATCTCTACCAGTAACTGATTGAGTGTGTTTTCCCTTTCGTCATTGCTGACAATTGCATTTCTGCCACGAGCTCTTCCGATGGCATCAATTTCATCAATGAATATAATACAAGGGGCTTTTTCTCTTGCTTGTTTGAAAAGATCACGAACGCGACTAGCACCAACACCTACAAATAATTCAACGAAGTCTGAACCGCTGATGCTGAAAAACGGAACCTGGGCTTCACCTGCCATTGCCTTAGCCAGCAATGTTTTACCTGTGCCGGGAGGGCCAACCAACAATGCACCCTTTGGAATTTTACCACCCAGGGCGGTATATTTCTTAGGATTCTTTAAAAAGTCGACAATCTCCATCACCTCCACCTTAGCTTCGTCAAGACCTGCAACATCCTGAAAAGTAACATTCACTTTTGTTCCTTTTTCAAAAAGCTGTGCACGTGATTTGCCAATATTAAAAATACCGCCACCGCCGGGGCCGGCACCTCCACCCGCATTCATCTTGCGCATCAAAAGCACCCACAAACCAACAAGTACAAGTACCGGAAGCAAGAGACTGATGATTGGACTAATCCAGCTTTCCTCTTCAACGGAATCTGATTTTGGACGAATGATGGTTGGGTTGGCATTCAGAAAATTATTGATCTGCTCATCAAAATTCGCCACATCGGGTACTGTAAAATAAAATTGAGGCTGCTTCTCAACACCTTTTGCAGGACGGACTCCACTTTTGGCATTGAGTCCTTTAATATAGGGGTCATTAGAAGCCTGCGGGGTTAAAGCAACACGTACAATCTTTTTGTTTGTTACAATTGTATAACTCGCCACATAGCCTTTCTTCAGCATGCTGTCAACGAATTCCTCTCTGGTAATTTTTACAGAATCAGGAGTAACGCCACGGAATAACTGCATGCCAATCAGGACGGCAGCTATGAGAATATATACCCAGTAGATATTGAATTTAAATACTTTTCGGGGCTCTTTTTTGTCTCCACCCCCATCGATTTGGTTGTTTTGATTCACGTTATGTTGATTTAAATATGCTTTTGATAGTAACGGGCAATATTACAAGGCCGAATGCAAAGATGACCGATTCTTAATTCATTTTAATGATGTTCTAACATTTCTGCATCGCTCCACATTTCTTCAAGGCGGTAAAATTTTCTGTTTTCCGGGTGAAAAATATGAACAACCACATTCACATAATCTACCAATACCCATTGTAGGGACTGCAGTCCTTCACGTCGGTAAGGAATTTCACCACAGTTTTCCTTCACTTCCTTATCGATATAATCTGCGATGGCTTTTATTTGGGTGGTACTCCCTGCCTCACAAATGACGAAGAAATCTGCCACAGCCTCAGGAATTTTTCTTAAGTCTAGACTTATTACTTCTTCCGCTTTCTTATCAAGGACAGCATTGATGATTACCTTAAAAAGCTTGCTGTTACGGTTAATGCGAGGGGTAGCTTTCTTTTTTTGTTCTCTTTTTTCAGTGGCCGTGGGTCGAGTGCTCAAACGCCTTTATTTTTAATGATCGGAGGAATGCTTCAAAAGAAGCTGTTTTCTTAATTAATTTGCTCAAAAATAAACAAACTTATTCAACCTTGCCTCATCCGATCAGTTTTCCGACGCTTATCGAACTGCAGCTAACAGATAGTACCAACAATTATGCCATGCAAATGGTTCGTGATGGAATGGCACAAAACGGACAGGCTGTTTTGGCATATCACCAGACTGCCGGAAAAGGACAAAGAACAAAAAGCTGGGTTTCCGAAGAAGGGAAAGGACTGAATCTATCAGTGATTGTTTCATCGGAATGTTTATCTCCATCAAACGGGTTTGAGCTTCTTGCGGCATCAGTAGTAGCCGTAAATGATGAACTTGTTTCTATAACCGGAAAGGATTTCAAAATAAAATGGCCGAATGACTTGTACTGGAACGACAGAAAGGCAGGAGGCATTCTGACACAATCTGTTATACATGGATCCGAATGGAAATGGGCGGTCATTGGTATCGGCATTAATGTATTACAGGAAAACTTCCCTACGGATTTACCTAACCCGGTGTCATTAAAACAGATCTGCGGTAATGAAATTCATATCAAAACACTTGCAGAAAATATAAGACAAAGGCTGATGCAATATCTCATTAAACTGAAAGAAGAAGGATTTGATGAGTTATATGATGCTTACCTAAAAAGATTATATAAATCAGAGGAATATGCCTTGTTCAAATACAGGAACGAGGAAATAAAGCTCTATGTAAGAGGTGTTTCAAAAGAAGGCAAGTTGGAAACCGGTATTGAAGAACACGTTCAATATTCTTTCGGAGAAATCGAGTGGTTGCAGAAATTTTAATATTTCCTTTGTATTTCTCTTTTCTTTCAACCACTAACATCCGTTTACCTTTACGGCACACAAAAAATTACCAATGAGACACATTGCTGTTGCCAAAGGAGATGGAATCGGACCTGAAATCATGGATGCCGTTTTACAAATTTTCAAATCGGCAGATGTTCCGCTGTCATTTACAGAGGTAGAAATGGGCAAATGGGTATTCGATCGTGGGTTTTCGGCCGGCATGACACCTGAAGCCAAAAAAACGATTGAAGAACTCGGTATTCTTTTCAAAGGACCGATGGAAACACCAAAGGGGAAAGGGGTGAAAAGTGTGAATGTGACAGCCAGAAAAACCTGGAACACCTACGCCAATAAAAGAACTTTTCAGACACTTCACGGAGTAGATACCGTATTTAGCAAAGCAGGCATCCCGATTGACATTACCATTGTTAGAGAGAATATTGAAGATACTTATGGTGGTATTGAGCACATGCTAACCCACGATGTGGCATTGAGCAGAAGATTCATTACCAGACCGGGAAGCATGCAAGTGATTCGTTATGCATTTGAGATGGCAAGAAAAAAAGGAGCACGTCGCGTAACATGCGGGCACAAGGCCAATATCATGAAAATCACTGACGGACTATTTCTCGAAGTATTTTATGCCATCGCCAAAGAATATCCTGAGCTGAAAGCAGATGATGTAATTGTGGATGATCTCTGTATGAAACTAGTTAGCAGACCGGATCTTTTTGATGTGGTCGTTTTAACTAATCTTCAAGGAGATATCGTTAGTGATCTCTGTGCAGGACTGGTTGGCGGACTAGGCTTTGCGCCAAGCGCCAATATCGGTGATCATATTTCCATTTTCGAGGCAGTGCATGGTACAGCTCCTGATATTACAGGAAAAAACATCGCTAACCCAACGGCCTTATTGCTCAGTGGGCTCGCCATGCTAAGGCATCTTGGATTGATGGAGAAAGCTGCCATCATCGAAAATTCTTTATTGTATACACTTGAAAGCGGAGTTCATACCGGTGATTTTGGAAGTAAAGACGTTGCTTCCTGCTCAACAACACAATTCGCTGAAACGATAATAAAAAACCTAGGGAAACTACCCGTTCACCTACCCCGCCCGATTATAGCCGACCAGCCGGCTACACCTACTG
>JBKDJT010000323.1:0-3380 GCA_046345435.1 Bacteroidota bacterium | reverse complement strand
TCTTGGATAAAAATTTCCCGCGGTCGATCAAGTATGCTCTGAACCGCATGGAAAAATACCTGCGGGATGTTGTCAGCAATGACACAACATCTTCTCAATCGGGTCAGCAACTTTATTTAGAATTCAGCCGATTCAACAGTCAGATACAATATGCCGACATTCAATACATTAAACAACATGGATTAAAGAATTTCATGAATATGGTACAGGCGAATCTGTATCAGTTCACGAATAAACTAGGACAATTATTCTTTTCGTACACCTAATTTTGCGGCATTTCAGTATGGCGATTTTCAGCATTCATCACATTACCCGATACGAATATACAAGACCTGTAAAAGAAAGTCTGAATCAGATCAAGATTCATCCTTTTATTAATGACTGTCAGGAAATTCTTCAGCATGAATTAATTATCAGCGGACAACCTGACCTTCATTTATTTCTTGATTACTGGGGAAACAGAACCGGCATCTTCACTGTTGCAGAGGCACACAAAGCATTAACCATTGAAAGTAAACTTTTAGTCAGAACAATTGAAAAAGAACAGCCAAGAGTAAATACAACAGGCAGCGCTGAATGGATCATCCCGGGAAATGAACTACTACTCACTGAATTATCTCAACCTGAAAATATTAACAATCAAGAAGAGATTATCTCTATTATTGAACAAATTCAGAAAGAAGATACAAGTCATGCCGAAATTATTCGACAATGCAGCGAATATGTCTATCAGAAATTTCGGTACATCAAAGGTATCACCGACTATGAAACAACGGTCGATGAAATACTTGAACACAAGAGTGGTGTTTGTCAGGATTTTGCACATGTGCTGTTGCAGATACTACGCACCATTGGCATACCAAGTTTATATGTAAGCGGATATATCTGTCCGAACAAAAATGGCATGCGCGGAGAAGGTGCCACACACGCATGGGTGGAAGCATGGATTCCGGATTATGGATGGGTGGGCATTGATCCTACAAATAATATTTGGGTTCAGGGCAATCACGTCAAATTAGCAGCAGGAAGAAATTTCAATGACTGCACTCCTGTAAAAGGGACCTTCAAAGGATCGGGACGACAACAATTATCGGTGTATGTATCTGTTGGATATGAGGACGGACATGTATTCGAAGAGATGAACAATGTAACAATGGAACAAAATCAATTGATTGCCGAAATCGAAGAAGAACCCGAATTCATACCGGGCAACGACCAGCAAGTACAACAGCAGCAGTAAAATTAGATATTAGCTTTGTTTCGTACAATTATACAAGTCATACCAGTCCTGATGCTCAAGATTGATATCAAATGCAGCTACAATATTTCTGATACGATTTTCATTGGTAGTTCCGATCAGCGGCAGTGCTCCTAATTTGACAAGCCATGCGATAGCAAGGGATTCAAAATGCACATCATATTTTTTGGATAACTCCTCTAATTTTCCTCTTACTCTTAAAGGAACTCGATCAGAACTTTCTGCTATTCTCCCCTCTGCTAAAGGAGAAGTTGCCAAAGGACGCATATAACGTTGTTTACTGTAATCAATCTGTCCGTTATCAAGTGCAGTGGTATTCAGCAAATTCAATTCAATGTGATTAGTTACGATCGGAATACGCAGATAGGAACTGAGCAACTGATGCTGAAAAACGGAAAAGTTGACAATGCCGATATTTTTTGCTTTTCCTGATGACTTGATTTTCTCCAATGTTCGAGCCGTTTCTTCCAGATCGGAGATCGGATCAAGGTTATTCACCAGGAAAACATCCACATAATCGGTATGCAGTTGCTTCAAAGAACGATCTAAACTATTGAGCAAATGAGTACCTGAGCTATTATAATGAGGCACTTTTATATCCGGATGTGAATAATGAGGAGTAACATATCCCGCTTTCGTGAAAAGCACCAGGTCTTCCCTTTTGAGTGCTTTTGATTTGATGATTTTGCCAAAAAGTTCTTCACAATGATACCCACCATACACATCAGCATGATCGAATGTATTCACACCAAGCTCCAAACACAAATTAAGGATCGACTCCATTTTATGCTGAGAAAGATCTTCATCGCTCCATCTGTAAAAACCATAAATCGCGGGAGAAACTTTCGGTCCGGAATCACTGAGATAGATTTTTTGCATAAAAAATATTTTTTTAAATATACAGCAAATTAGTTTTTTAAAAATCCAAGCTATTGTAATAATAGTTTTTTAGCAACTAATTACAACTCCTTGTTTTATTATTTTGATATTAAAAATCAAGTATTAATTTCTCACTCGAAAAACTCTATTGTCTAATGACCATCGACCACTACCCTTTACCAGAAGAAAAATATTACCTAAAAACATCGCCCAATCGGTTCTGCTTCCATGAAGCATTTCCCAAAAACCTTTCTCGGCTAAAAT
This sequence comes from Bacteroidota bacterium, assembly GCA_046345435.1. Classification (GTDB taxonomy): domain Bacteria; phylum Bacteroidota; class Bacteroidia; order Chitinophagales; family Chitinophagaceae; genus Lacibacter. The sequence continues at coordinate 979 of JBKDJT010000323.1, read as the reverse complement.
AGCCGATTTGGTTGTTGCTATAGCGACAAACATAATGATGATTAACGGGATGCTTGCCAAACGAGTCAGAAGCCCAAGAATAATCAACACACCGCAAATGATTTCAAACATTCCGACAAAGCTTCCAAAGAAATCATGTAAGGGAATACCGATTTTCTCAAACCTTCCGGCTCCCAGGTATTCCGGGAACAAAAACTTCTGAATACCTTCTGATAGAAACACTGCGCCTACCATCAAACGAATGAGCAGCGTTGTTTCTGAATGATCGGTATGAATGATTTGTTTAAGCATATTTATAAATAATATAAAATGAAAGCGAAAGACGACTGATGTTTATTTAGTTTATATAAAATAATTCTTCAATACCCACCCTAACAATGCCGCTGCAGCAATGATGTGAATCTCACTTACTTTTTTCACAAACAGCAGAACTGCACCGGATGCAACGGCCATAATCAAAGTAGGCATATCTATAATGGATCTGATTGCAATAACGATCACTGCTCCGCTTAGTGCACCAATAACCGCTGCAGTAATACCATCTACAAAAGCCTTTACGCTTTTATTTGCTGCAATCTTTTTAAAATAAGGAGCAGGAAGAACCGTCAGCAAATAACAAGGTAAGAATGTAGCAAGGGCCGCCACGCATGCTCCCGGAAATCCTGCTACCAGATAACCGATGAAGCCTACAGTTATCACAACAGGTCCGGGAATAATCATCGCCACTGCAACAGCATCTACAAATTGCTGCTCTGTTAACCACTTATATTCATTAACAACACCTCCATGTAAAAAAGGGACAATCGCCAATCCACTTCCGAAAACAAATGCTCCTGCCTTCGTAAAAAACCAGGCAACCTGTGTCAGCTTACCAAACTCAACATTTAAAATTCCTAGCAATGAAAACAATGTCACTGAAGAAGCGGGAGATTTTCTGATCCATCTCGGAGGGGCTTTCACAATCATATAGATAAAACCC
>JBKDJT010000322.1:0-5921 GCA_046345435.1 Bacteroidota bacterium | reverse complement strand
CCCCTACCATTCCAACTACGATTACAGAGCGTACAATGAATAACTCAACTCCTGTACCTGAAATACAAAAAAGATTTGAAGAGCGCAAAAAAGTACTAAGCATTGACCTACCACTTCGCGGAGACAGTATTGAAGTAAGCTTTTACGACAATGCCGAAATTGACGGCGATTCCATTTCATTGTTTTTAAACAACAAAATCTTATTTGAACACATCCGGCTTACAGAAAAACCCTACACCATTAAATTTTCAGTGAATGATCTGAATGATGAAAACGAACTTGTAATGGTTGCAGAAAACCTGGGCGCAATACCTCCAAACACTTCGTATATGATTGCTTACATCAACGGAGAACGCATCACTGCAAACCTGGAAAGTACTGAAAATAGCAGTGCGATGATACGTCTGAAAAGAATGAAATAATGAATCTCTATTGCTTCAGGTCTGTTATATGTTGATCAGCATATTTTAAATGCGCAAGACGATATGTTTCCGGGCTTTCAAAGAGCAACATCACCGATTGTGTATCAACCAATGCAGAAGATTTTCTGACTATTTCATCGTGAGAATGATATGGATGAGCACGATAATCTAATACGACTCCTTCTTTTTGAGCACAGGTATGAACAAACAGTACTGCTTCTTTCAATGCTTCCATATCACTTAACCAAATTCGCCTGAATGGTTTTTGAAATAACCCGCCTTTCCTCTCCTCCATGTAATTGTAAGAATTCACATATGAGACAAGCATACGATTCACCTGCCTTTCCATCATTGAATTGAATAATTCAGAGGATGATTCCTTGATAAAAGAAAGCATTGATCTGGTTCTGTCTCTGTAGGGGATCCAGCTAAGTTCTTCTTTTATTAAATGATCTTCTTTGCATTTAATAACAAGATGAGCCTGATTCGGCAAAAAAGAATAGGCCCAGAAAGTGGCAAAAGGTTGCAGAAAAAGATGGCAGTTTTTGATAAATACCTTTCTATGCTGGGATGTTCTGAAAAGCAGAAGTCCATCAATGCTCAAAAAATTCAGGTAATAAAACTGATCTGCGCGAAAAGGCGCCCTGAAACGTAAAGGTATTGGCATAGGTTAATATTGTTATCTGGTGTCAGACAACAATATTAATCATCTTATTACGGACAAATATTACCTTTTTGGGAGGTTTTCCCTCCAGCCATTTTTGTACAACGGGATCTGCCAAAGCAAGTCTCTCTGCCTCTTCTGGTGAAATATCAACCGCAAGCGTTAACTCAGATCTCGTTTTGCCATTTACAGCAACAGGATAATTTTTGGATGCTTCTGCAAGATATTTTGCTTCAAAAATTGGGAAAGAAGCATCCAGAATTGATTCACTATTTCCAAGAGCATGCCATAGCTCCTCACTTACATGTGGGGCATAGGGTGTAAGTAAAACAAGCAGCTGCTCCAGAATCTTTTTCTTTCGCGAATTCATATCCGAAAGTTCATTCACACAAATCATAAAGCTGCTTACCGCTGTATTAAAACTGAAACGTTCGGTATCCTCATCAATTTTTTTGATTGCTTTATGAAGAATCCTTAATTCCTGTTCGGTCGGCTCTTCGTTTGTCCAGACCACGCCTTTTGTTTCATCATAAAACAAACGCCAGAGTTTTTTAAGAAAACGATGTACTCCTTCAATTCCTTTTGTATCCCAGGGCTTACTTAATTCAACCGGACCAAGAAACATTTCGTACATCCTGAATGTATCGGCACCGTATTTTTGAACAAGATCGTCGGGATTCACCGTATTGAACTTGGATTTACTCATCTTCTCAACTTCACTTCCACATAAATAAACAGCTCCACTTACTGAATCGCCGGCATTAACGAAAGTTCCATTTTCGCAGATAAAAGAAGCTTCAGCATATTCACCGTTTCTCCATTTACGAAAAGCATTGAGATCAAGTTCATACCCATCTACAATCTGAACATCAACATGCAGCTTGTCTGTTTGTTTCCCCTCGTATTCTTCATCTTTATTCAATAATCCTTTAGATATAAAAGTTTGTGTTCCGGTAATCCGGAAAACAAAACGAGAGGAGCCTTGAATCATTCCCTGATTCAAAAGTTTTTTAAATGGTTCTTCAAAACCAATAAACCCAAGATCATACATGGCTTTGGTCCACATCCTGCTATAAAGCAAATGCCCGACTGCATGTTCGGTACCGCCAACATATAAATCAACCTGCCCCCAGTAGTCGGAAGCCGTTCGGCTGCAGAATTCCTGTTCATTATGAGGATCCATATACCGCAAAAAATACCAGGAAGATCCTGCATAACCCGGCATTGTATTTGTTTCAAGCGGAAGAAGTTCTTCAGATCCGGATATCGCTGCTTCCCATCCCTGAATGTTGGCTAGTGGTCCCTCACCTTCAGGCCCGGGTCCATAGGAGTCGACATGTGGAAGGCTTACAGGAAGCTGCGAATCAGATAAGGCATAAGCAGTGCCATCTTTCCATACAATTGGAAAAGGCTCTCCCCAGTAGCGCTGACGACTAAAGGCCGCATCCCTCATCTTATAATTTACCTTTCTGTTTCCGTTGCCACTTTCCTCTAGTTTCTTTACTACAAGATCCATCGCTTGTCTCATTGGCAAACCATTGAGAAAACCCGACTCCTGAAGAATAGCATCTTTAGTAGGATTAGCAACATCTCCATCAAAAGCGTCGCCTATAATATTTGTAATCGGGATATTAAACTGCTTCGCAAATTTGAAATCACGTTCGTCCCCGCAAGGCACAGCCATGATTGCGCCGGTGCCATAACCTGCAAGAACATATTCACTGATCCATACAGGAATTTCACTACCGTTAAAAGGATTTAAAGCATAAGCACCTGTAAACACCCCTGTAATTTTCTTTTCAGCCATTCTTTCTCGCTCACTGCGGCTTTTCACATAAGCGATGTATTCCTGAACAGCGACAGACTGTTCAGGTGTTGTGATCTGTTCGATTAGCGCCAACTCCGGAGCAACAACCATAAAATCGACACCGAAAATGGTATCGGGTCTGGTTGTATATACCCGCAATTTTTCATTGTGGCCCTTCAGAGAAAAATCAATTTCTGCACCTGTTGATTTGCCAATCCAGTTGGTTTGCATTTCTTTCATTGCCTCACTGAAATCAATCTGATTCAGTCCATCCAGCAGACGGTCTGCATATTCTGTTATACGGAGATACCATTGACGAAGTTTTTTCTTGATCACCGGATGTCCCCCTCTTTCACTTACGCCATTTACCACTTCATCATTTGCAAGAACAGTTCCCAATGCCTCACACCAGTTTACCTCCCCGTAACCACAATATGCAAGCCTGTATTCCATTAAAATTGTCAACTGCTCCTGCTCTTCCATTCCTTTCCATTCTTCAGCAGTGAATGTTTTACCGGGAATTCTGTAACCATGCACTGAAGATCCTTCTTTTTCAAAGGAAGCGATCAGTAATTCAATCGGCTCGGCCTTTTGTGTTAAACGATTGAAAAAACTATGATAGAGCTTCAGAAATATCCATTGGGTCCATTTGTAATAACCGGGATCGCAAGTTCTTACTTCTCTTTCCCAATCAAAACAAAAACCAATATTATCTAGCTGCTTTCTGAAAGTTGTGATGTTTTTTTCTGTACTTGCCGCAGGATGTACGCCGTGATCTATTGCATATTGTTCAGCAGGCAAACCAAATGCATCGTATCCCATCGGATGCAGCACATTAAAGCCTTTCAATCTTTTATAGCGGGAATAAATATCGCTTGCGATATACCCAAGCGGATGACCTACATGCAAACCTGCTCCGCTAGGATAAGGGAACATATCCAGCACATAGTATTTAGGTTTTTTTAGATCAACATCAACGTGGTAAGATTTATTATCAAGCCATGTCTGTTGCCATTTTTTTTCAATTTCCCTGAAAGAATATTCCATATAAAAAGGTTTGACAGACAAAGTCGTTTAAAAATTTGCGCCTGTTAAGGAAGATAATCGAGTTTGCTGTCCTGTATGAATTAAAGTGGGTTGAAAATATTAAATAATATCACAATATTGGCGGGAAAAATTAAGGATTGCAGTCTGAAAAGATCTATTTTTGAGGCAATCTACTAACCGAAAATCAAAGGACTATGGCGAATGCACAGGGTAAAGGATCTATGAAACGTTCTAAGCCATCCTATATCTATGCTGTAACGGGAGTTGCGCTTGTATTGTTTATTCTTGGTACCCTTGGCTGGGTCTTTCTTAACTTCCAGAAAATAGGTAATACTTTAAGGGAGAATATTCAAATTCACGCCTGGTTGTCTACCGGCAACAAAAAGTCGATTAATAATCTCAAAACATATATTGAAGCACAGCCGTATGTCAGAACATGGGAATATGTTGATAAAGAAAAGGCTAAAGCGATTTATAATAAGGATGGTAATGAAAGCTGGGATAAGATTTTGAATGAAAACCCATTACCTGAAAGCATAGATTTTTATGCAAAGGCAGAATATGTTCAGAAAGACAGTCTTGAAAAAATATCCGCTGATCTTTTAGCAAAATTTCCAGGTGTAATTACAGAAATACAATATCCTAAGGATGTGGTAATTACTATTACCGACAGGGCAAGAAAATTTGGAATTGCATTACTTATCATAGCGATCTTACTTTCTGCTGTCGTTATAATGTCTATCGACAGCACTATTCGTCTTGCGATGTTCAGCAACCGCTTTTTAATTAAAACCATGCAGATGGTTGGAGCAACCAGAGGGTTTATTGCGAAACCAATGAATATCAGAGCTGTAATAAACGGCCTTATCAGCTCTGGAATTGCCATTGCAGGTATCTGGATCCTTATTGTATGGATTGAAAGCTATATCCCCGACATGAAAGCATTAAGGGACACCAGAAACTATACAATTTTATTTGGGTCAATCATCATAATTGGTGTCGGCATTTCGGTATACAGCACACACCGGAGTGTGATGAAATACCTGAAAATGAAACTAGATGACCTTTATTAAATCATCATGGTTTAATAATTCAGTTCTCAAAAAAGAAGAAAAAACAAGTTATACTTGTTGACCAAAAACAAAAACAGATGAAACAGGAAAAAAAAGCTGAAAAGGAAAAAGGAATTGTCAGAATATTTGATGCCGGCAATTACAAACTAATGATTGGAGGTGGAGTTTTGATTTTGGCTGGAATTCTATTGATGATTGGAGGAAAGAGTGCCGATCCGAATGTGTTTGACACAAAGGAGGTATATAGTTTTCAAAGGATCACTCTTGCTCCTATTTTAATTATAGCCGGACTTGTTTTAGAAATTTACGCCATCATGAAAAACAGCAATAAATAAATAATTGATTATTCATTATTTATTCTGCTCCTTTCATTTATAATTATCTTTTGTGAATTTTATAGAAAGTATCATCATCGGTATTGTTGAAGGCCTTACTGAATTTCTGCCGGTGTCTTCAACCGGACACATGATTTTAGCTGAAAAGTTCTTAGGAATTCCTAATTCAGATTTCACAAAACTATTTACCATATCCATTCAGCTTGGGGCTATTCTAAGTGTTGTAATTCTGTACTATAAAAAATTTCTTGCGCCTTTTAAAGGAGACTCAGGCGGCTGGTTATTTTATGTGAAGCTGATTGTTGGCGTACTGCCTGCGCTTATCTTAGGTAAATTATTTGATGAAAAAATCGAAGCGCTGTTGGAAAGTCCGTTAACTGTTGCGATCTCTTTATTTGCAGGGGGATTTATCCTTTTGTTCATTGATAAACTATTCAATAACCATATAGTCACTGATGAAAAATCAGTCAGCTTCAAACAAGCCATTCTGATCGGCTGCTGGCAATGTGTAGCCATGATTCCCGGAATAAGTCGCAGTGCTGCTTCAATCATTGGAGGCATGCAGCAAAAACT
>JBKDJT010000321.1:0-3098 GCA_046345435.1 Bacteroidota bacterium | reverse complement strand
ACATTCACGAGTTGGATGATAGCCATGATCGGATTTAATCAAAATCTCGAATCTTATGCGCTGCCGGATTATGGATTGGCTGGTATGCTGATGGATTATGCCGGGAAAGATTCTTCTCTTCGTGTTTGGGCCAGACTTTTTGCAGGTTTTTCACTTTTGTTCTGGGGGCTAGGATTTATGCAGGAATCTATGCAGGAGCTTGTTCTGAAAATTGACTTTTCAGTTTTAACGGGGTATCATCTAATTGTTTTTTTATTTGCAGGGATGATGATTACAGGAATTGTTCAGGCGAGTTCTGTTACAATTGCAATAACATTAAGTGCACTTCATTCAAATGTTATTAATATCCAAATGGCAGCAGCATTGGTGCTAGGTGCCGAAATAGGAACTACTTTTAAGCTGGCACTTGCATCACACAAAGGGACCGCTGTAAAAAAACGGGTTGCTTTAGGAAACATTATTTTTAATTTGCTCACATCTTTGATCGCCTTTTTGATACTTAAACCTGTAGTTGAATTATTATATCATCAGGTTGGTTCAGGGAACACAATTGTAACGCTTGTGGTGTTTCAGACATTTGTCAATCTTTTCGGTATCGTTCTCTTTTTCCCGTTCTTAAATTATTTTGGAAACTTTCTGGATCGGCTTTACAATCATGAGTCGGCACTCGACTATCTTAAAAAGATTAGTCCTGCTGAACATGAATTCGCCATTGAAGCAATAGAACGCGAAGCGGCACATTTCATATCCCGCTTTAATCGTCTTACAGCTTCAATATTCGGGCTTCAGTATTCTGACAAGTTTGATGAGTCGGAGAGGTCTGTTTTATCAGATAAATCTAATGTGGAGTTCTATGAAATTTTAAAGCGGCATTACGGTGAGTTACATGCATTTGTGATTACATTAAATACAAAAGGAATGTCTCCCGATGAGCTTGAAAGAAAAGACCGGTTAATGAACAGTATCCGAAACGGCATGTATGCTGCAAAGAGCATCAAAGATGCTAAAGATGATATTGAACATTTGCGCAACTCATCAAATGATACCAAATACACTTTTTATCTTCACCTTAAGCAGCTGGCCGGGGATTTTACCAATCATATAAAAAGGTTGTTGGCCGGAGATACTTCTATATCCGCAGAGCTGATGCACTTATTTGATGAAATTCAGGTTAACTATCAGAAAGATCTGCAAAGCCTTTATGACCAGGCCGTATCCCAAAAAGTAGATGCCATTGAAATTGCAACAATGCTTAATGTACACAGAGAAATTGTAAGTGCTTACAAGTCGGCAGTATTTGCCTTAAAAGATTATTTATTGTCTCCGAAGGAGGCTGCAATCTTTGATGCAAGTCCGGGATTTATTCGGTGATTTACTCGTAGTGGTAACAATGTCTGCAACGCGGCTCATATTTGTCTTTAGCTCCAAGCAGTAATTGCGCCTCATCCACACTGGTGCGGTAAGAGTAATTGGCAATGTTTCCGCATACCACACATATCGCATGCAGCTTGGTAATATAGTCGGCAACTGCAAGCAGATTAGGCATTTGTCCGAAAGGCTGCATCTTGTAATCCATATCCAAACCGGCGACGATCACTCTTGCTCCCTTAAGTGCAAGCTGTTCGCATACATTGGTGATTTCGGCATCAAAGAACTGAGCTTCGTCAACACCTACTACATCTACACCTTCTGCCATTAATAATATTTTCTGTGAATTGTAGATGGGGGTAGACTGTATGGCGTTTTCATCATGGGAAACAATTTTCACTTCGTCGTAGCGAACATCTACAGCCGGTTTAAAAATTTCCACCTGCAGATTCGCAATACGAGCTCTCTTTAAGCGGCGAATCAGTTCTTCTGTTTTTCCGCTGAACATGGAGCCGCAAATGACTTCTATCCAGCCTCTTCTTTCTCCTTTAATATTTGGTTCTATGAACATATGCTTTTTTTCAGGAAAGTCTATGTAACTTTCCGCATTATAGTTAAGATCAAAAGTAAGGACATTTTTTATGGAAAGGATCGCTTACCTCATCAAAGAACTCAACAACCTGCATCAAAATGATGCCTCCTCCGAACACTTAATAGGCATAGTGAATGAATTACAGGTGCTTCTTCAACAAGAATTATTATCTAAGACATTGCCTGAAAAAGGAAAGAGAATTGCATTGCTGATGCCTGCTGATCTTCAGCCGGCACCTAGAGACATGGAGCAGTTGATTATTGATACCCCTGTAATCATTAAACAGGAGGAGCCGGAGGAAAAAGTTTATGAAATGCTTCAAGTAGATGAGGCTGAACTGGAAGCAGAATTGGAAGAAATTCGAAAAAAAGCAGAATTTAACCAGAAGTTACAGGCAAAACAGGCACAATTGAAACCGGGTATTTTGTTTGATTTTGATGACGAAGAGGAAACTCCGGCATTGCCAACTCTGGTACATCAAAGGAGAAATTCAAAACCGGCTATTGAAAAAAAACCGGTATTATCTGAAGAAACTTCTGTGAACGAAGATGTGTCATTAAATGAAAGCCTCAAACAGGAAACAAATGATGTTGTGCAGTTTCTTGAAAAATCTCCCATTAAAGATCTCAGGAAAGCAGTTGGCATCAATGAAAAATACCAGTATATAAATGATCTTTTTCGAGGTGATGAAGACATGTATGAAAGAAGCATCAAAACCATTAATAATTTTTCGGCTTATGGAGAAGCCCATTATTGGATAGAAAGAGAATTGAAAGTGAAAATAGGATGGGATATGACCAAGCAGGTTACAAAAGATTTTTATTCTTTAGTCAAGAGGCGTTTTTCTTGAATAAAAGCAAGGATCTTTTCCGTTGCACCTGCATTCTCAAAAACAAATTGCTTACTCCGTTCACCTGCTTTGCGAATAAACTCTTCATCTAAAGTAAGTTCATTCAGTTCTTCCGCATTTTTTACAACAAAACTGCCTCCGATTTTTTTAAGATCCACACTCTCTCTGAATTTTTCATAGTTAGGTCCGGTTAAAACTGCCTTTCCGTAGACGGCCGCTTCAAGAATGTTGTGGTGCCCGTTTTTAGAAAAGCCGCCACCTACATAACAAACATCACCGACTTTATAT
>JBKDJT010000320.1:0-4033 GCA_046345435.1 Bacteroidota bacterium | reverse complement strand
ACTTTATACAATCATTGGTTGCATCTAATCCGGCAAAAATTGAAGTGCTGATTAACGGCGTTTCTCTTGGTGCTCCTGTTTTGGCTCCTGCAACTTCATGTAACTGGCAACAGCAAACATATACCTGGAATTCTGGCGCTGCTACCTTAGCACAAATCTGTATTTATGATAGAGAAATTCTAAGTGCTGGAAATGACTTCGCACTGGATGATCTGAGTTTTACGACTACGTCAACCTGTACAAATAAAGTAAGTGTGACCATTAATGTAAACAACTGCGGATGTTCAATTATATCAAATGCCTCTTCTTCGCAGAGTGTATGTGTAGGAGGAGATCCGGCAGCATTTACTGTCAATACAGATGTGGTTGGGGCTAATACAATTACTTATAAATATTTTACTTCACAACAAACCGGTAATGCAATGTATGCCGGTGGTACGGTTTTAGGAAATGTGACTCCTTCCGGCGGAACTGCAACCTATAATGCCGGTATCCTTGGTACATCCGGATCATTGCCGAATACAGCCGGTACATACTATGTATATGCAATCTTAAATCCTGCTCCTGCAAATCCTACTTGTCGTCCTTTCCAGGAAATCATTGTAACTGTCACTGCAAATAATACAGTTACACCTGCGTCCTCTACACCGACGTTGTGTATCAATACACCGTTAACGAATATCACGCATACTACGACGGGCGCAACGGGTATTGGAACAGCAACAGGACTTCCAGCCGGCATAACGGCGAGCTGGAATGCAGGTACGATTACAATCAGTGGTACACCTACAGCAGCAGGTCCGTTCACTTATACGATTCCATTAACAGGCGGCTGTGGTTCAGTCAGTGCAACGGGAACGATTACTGTCACAGCAAATAATACAGTTACACCCGCATCCTCTACTCCGACGTTGTGTATCAACACGCCTTTAACGAATATCACGCATACTACGACGGGCGCAACGGGTATAGGAGCAGCAACAGGACTTCCAGCCGGCGTAACGGCGAGCTGGAATGCAGGTACGATTACAATCAGTGGTACACCTACAGCAGCAGGTCCGTTCACTTATACGATTCCATTAACAGGCGGCTGTGGTACAGTCAGTGCAACGGGAACGATTACTGTTACAGCAGCAAATACGGTTACAGCACCTTCAGTAGTTCCTGTTGTATGTTTGAATACACCGATGCAAACGATTACGCATACCACGACGGGTGCAACAGGTATAGGCACAGCAACGGGTCTGCCTTCGGGAGTGACTGCTACGTGGAATGCGGGAGTGATTACGATTAGCGGTACACCCTCTGCTTCGGGAGTATTTAACTATGATGTACCTCTGATTGGCGGCTGCGGCACGATCAGTGCCACGGGTACCATCACTGTTACACTCAGTGCTACGCTGACCCTTACATCGGGCAACGATAACCAGAGTGTGTGTGGTACAAGTACTGCTATCACACCGATTACTTATTTACTGGGAGCAGGCGCAACGGGAGTTACCCCATCCGGTCTTCCACCCGGTGTTACGGCATCAGTTGCCGGCAATACGGTGACCATCAGCGGTACACCAAGTACATCAACCGGATCACCATTTTCGTACACGCTTGTTACAACAGGCGGTACCTGCGGCAGTGCCACACAAACGGGCAGTATTACTGTGAACCTACTTCCAACGATTGTATTAAACACGGGCAATAACAACCAGACCACTTGTGTAAATGCAGCCATCGGCAGCATCAGTTATACGTTTGGCGGCTCAGCCACAACCGCAACAGTAAGCGGCCTGCCTGCGGGATTAACATCAAGCATCAGCGGCACTACATTAACCATCAGTGGTACACCCACCACATCAGCAGGGTCACCATTCAGCTATACGGTTGTGACATCCGGTGGCAGCTGCGGAGTTGTGAGCGAGACAGGTACGATTACAGTAAGTCCGCTGCCAACAGTTACACCTGCCTCGGGCAGCACAACGCAAACCGTATGTGCCAATACAGCTATAGGAGCAATTACCTATACACTAGGAGGCGGCGCCACAGGTGCAACGGTTACCGGTTTGCCTACAGGAGTGAACTTCGTAGTAAACGGCAGCACAGTTACCATTAGCGGTATACCGACAACAACATCAGGCTCACCATTCTCTTATACCGTAACGACAATCGGAGGCGGTTGCGGTACGGCTACACAAACAGGAACGATTACGGTGAACACAAATCCGACCATCACATTAACATCGGGCAATGCGGCACAGTCGCTTTGTGTGACCAGAGCGATCACGCCTATCGTTTATACTTTTAGCGGAGGCGCAACGGGTGCAACGGTAACGGGACTGCCTGCCGGAGTAACGTCAAGTGTAAGCGGTACGACATTAACAATCAGCGGTACACCGACCGCAGCATCGACAGTTCCGTTTACCTATACGGTGACTACAACGGGCGGCGGTTGCGGAACGGCGAATATAACGGGCACCCTAACGGTGAATCCGATACCTGTTGTGAGTGCGGGACCTGATCGTCAGGTAGAATTGGGCAAGACGGTTGTGCTCAATGGCACATCGAGTGGCAGCAATAATACAATCTTGTGGACACCGCCGACGGGTTTGAGTAGTACGAATACATTAACACCTGTTGCAACAATCACGCAAACCACAACGTATACTTTAACGGTGACATCAGCGGCGGGGTGTACGGCCAGCGATCAGGTGTTGGTGACTTTACTCAGACCGATTGATGTGCCGAATGTGTTTAGTCCGAACGGCGATGGTATACACGACAGGTGGGTGATCAGAAATATTGAATTATATGCTGAGTCTGTTGTGCAGATTTTTAATCGGTATGGTTCGCTGATTTTCGAACGTTTTGGATATAATTCATCCAATGCGTGGGATGGGACTTTCAACGGAAAGCCAATGCCAGTTGGGGCATACTACTATATGATAAGGTTATCGCAGGATAAACAGCCTGTTGCCGGTACCATATCGATTATAAGATAACCATGTAGTACATGCAATAAAATACAGGAATCGTTTTGTGCTGCGAAACAATACCAAAAAATGTGTATGATCTGAATTTATAAAACCAGCAGATTGTTATTCCCTCCAAAGCTGTTTGGTACTTTGGCGTCAGCTGTTTCGTCATCAGCCCATTCTGCGCCGTTAATCAGGTATTTAAATTCGTGTTGGGAATTTTTTGGAAGATTTACTTCTCCGGTAAACGTACCGTCTTTTTTCTTTTTCAAAGAAACAGCGGAATTCCAGTCGTTGTTCAGTCCGAGTATTTCAACAGAGCTCGCGTCAGCAGCGTCTACAGAAAACTTCACTTTGCAGTAGTCTTTTGTTTTTAAAATGGTCTTTAGAATCATGGTCTACTTTTTGTTTTAAAAGTTTAAAGCAACAATCAATCCTGCAAGCGAATTCGATACTGTAATATTTTCAAAGTGTACGCTTCTTAATACGCCTGGGTGAAAAATGTAACCCGTTTGTGCAGCAAAATTGATAAATAGAAGACGATTTTCCGCATTGTCTAAGGTGGAAGAGGTGCGATTTAAACATAATTTAACTCTTACAATACCTCTTTTTCTTTCATCGAACGAATGAGTGTTTGGCTGAAACGATGACCAAGTGCATCAATTGTTCCGGGATCCATCGACTCGGTTTGTGCAGAATAGACCAGTTTATCGAGGCCGGTATCAAATAAATTTCCTTCAATAATATAAGTGGTGTTGGTTACATAATAACCAGGTTGATAGATACGATTATACCAGTAATAATAATATCTTCCGAACCTGCTGTAATATATTCCGCCCGGCCAGAAATCGACATATCCCTGCACATAGCTTTTTTCTTTTTCAATATCAATGACCGTTACTGTGATAACAGCATCGTAACCGTCGTTTCTTAACAAGTTAATTGCTTCTTCTTCTTTTTTATCGGTAAAACTTCTTGGACCATATGCTGAATAGGCAGCCTGTGCAGAGTAACCCATTTGTCTAAGATCATCTGCCATATGGGTTTCAACACGTTCTCTGAGAGCA
>JBKDJT010000319.1:0-4766 GCA_046345435.1 Bacteroidota bacterium | reverse complement strand
GGGTATAGGGGAAGAGGCTGCAAGGGCTTTGCTTCTTCATGCGTTTGCCGGTGAAATTCTGGAGAAAATTGAAATTGAACCCATTCGTGCTTATGCCGATCGTTTGATTTCCGAACAGCTTGGGTATACAAATTCAAATATATTGATCTGATGTCATTGATTGCCGAACATACAACTTATGATGTACTGGGTTTGCGTGAGCAGTTTCCGGTGTTGCATCGTATGGTGAAAGGAAAACCACTGGTTTATCTCGACAATGCAGCAACTTCACAAAAGCCGCAGGTGGTGATTGATGCCATTTCAGATTATTATTGTCAATACAATGCCAATATTCATCGTGGGATACATTCACTTGCAGAAGAAGCTACAGCTGCTTATGAAGCGACAAGAGATACGGTTCGGCAATTTATAAATGCAGCACATCGCGAAGAAATTATTTTCACAAGAGGTGTTACTGAAAGTGTCAATCTTGTAGCTTATACCTGGGCACGTACACATTTGAAGACGGGGGATGAAATTTTGATCAGCGGAATGGAGCATCACAGCAATATTGTTCCATGGCAGTTGGTTTCGGAGATGACGGGTGCGTTATTGAAAGTGATCCCTGTTGATGAAAACGGAGAGTTGGAAATGGATGTATTTAAAACATTGCTTACAGAAAAAACCAAGCTCGTATCTGTTGTACACGCATCCAATTCGCTAGGTACCATTAATCCGGTTAAAGATATTATTGAAGCTGCTCATTCAGTTGGTGCAATCGTGTTTGTAGATGGAGCACAGTCGTCTGTTCATTTAGACATTGATGTACAAGCGCTCGATTGTGATTTCTTTGCCATCAGTTCACATAAAGTATATGGTCCAACGGGTATTGGTGTTTTATATGGAAAGAAGGAGTTGCTGGAAGCAATGCCTCCTTTTATGGGTGGCGGTGAGATGATTAAAGAAGTTCGTTTTGAACAATCAACCTGGAACGACTTACCTTATAAATTTGAAGCCGGAACACCCAATATTGCTGATACAGTTGCATTAAAAGCTGCGCTTGATTTTGTGACAACAATAGGCAAAAGCAATATCCGTTCGCATGAAGATATTTTGCTGCAAACTGTTACAAAGAAGCTTGAAAAAATTGATGGTCTTCGTATCATCGGAAAAGCGGAACAGAAAGTTAGCGTGGCATCATTTGTGATTGATGGCATTCATCCTGCTGATGTAGGAGTATTGCTTGATAATCATGGTGTGGCTGTTCGTACAGGGCATCATTGCACACAACCTCTTATGAATCGCTTCGGCATTCCTGGAACCATTCGTGCAAGTTTTGCTATGTATAATACAGAGGAGGAAATTGAT
The DNA here is from genome assembly GCA_046345435.1 of Bacteroidota bacterium. Classification (GTDB taxonomy): domain Bacteria; phylum Bacteroidota; class Bacteroidia; order Chitinophagales; family Chitinophagaceae; genus Lacibacter. Next base: position 3,419 of record JBKDJT010000319.1, on the reverse strand, counting down.
GTGTTGATGGATGGTTTACACAAAGCAATCCGTTTATTGAGATGAGTAGCGTAAAAACAATAGAAGCCATTGAGCAGGAGATTGTAGAAGAGTTTTCTCTTTTCGACAGTTGGGATGAGAAATATGAATACATCATCGATCTGGGAAAGAAATTGAAGCCGCTGGATGAAGCACATAAAAAAGAAGAGAATAAAATAAAAGGATGTCAAAGTACGGTGTGGATGGTGAGTGAGTTGAGAGACGGACATGTATATTTCACGGCTGAGAGTGATGCGGTAATAGTGAAAGGATTGGTGAGTATGCTCATCAGAGTGTTGAGCGGACATACACCACAGGAAATTATCAATGCCCGTCTGGAATTTATAGATCGTATCGGCATGAAACAACATCTCGCACAAACAAGAAGCAACGGATTGCTGAGTATGGTGAAACAGATGAAATTGGATGCAACAGTCTATCAGGCACAATTAATGAATCAGAATAAATGAGTATCGACAAAGAAATATTACACGAAAAGGTAATTGAAAAGATCAAAGGCATTTTTGATCCTGAGTTGCCTGTGAACATATACGATCTGGGTCTCATTTATAAAATTGATATCAATGATCGTGGCTATGTACAGGTAACAATGACGTTAACGGCACCGAGTTGTCCGGCTGCGCAGTCATTACCGGTAGAAGTAGATCAGAAGATACGCGAGAGAGAAGGGGTATCGGATGTGAATGTGATGATTACGTGGACACCCAAGTGGGAGAAGAGCATGATGAGTGAAGTGGCAGCACTGGAGCTTGGTTTTTTGTAATGAGAAGATTTAAAAAAAATTGAATATGGCAATGATTCCACTTGACAGTCTGATGGGCAAACAAGGTCCTTCTTATCCCGAACAGATTGTGGCTCCTTATCGAAAGGAGCTTACGGAGGCGGGGTTTGAACAGATGATGACACCTGAAGATGTACAGAATATCATCTCCGGAAATCCCGGTAAAGTAATTCTCGTTGTGTTGAACAGTGTTTGCGGATGCAGTGCGAGGGTAAGTCGACCAGGTGCTTTACTCAGCTTTTTCAATCATTCAGTGCCTGATATTAAAGCAACCCTTTTTGCCGGAATGGAGAAAGATGCAGTTGCCTATTTCCGCGGCACTTATTTATCAGAAGTTACTCCATCTTCACCTAACATTCTTGTACTAAAAGACGGTCAGGTTCTTTTGCATCTTCAACGTCATCAGATTGAAACAAGTGATGCAGGTACGATTGCGGATGCGCTGATTAATGTTTACAATGAGCATTGTACTGCAAAAACAACAGAAGAAGAGCGTGAGGCGTTGCGTATTTATTTTCAAAAAGTATATGGTGTAGATCCGCTTTCATCTCAACAATAATAGAATATGAAGATTACAGCCAACGAAGAATATGGAATGCGCATTCTGATCAGAATTGCTTCTGCTGATGCATTGTCGGGTTTAAGTATTCCCCAGTTGAGTGAAGCGGAGGGATTGTCTGAACCGCATGTAGCCAAAATTTGTAGAACACTTCGGATGAGTGGTTTTTTAAAAAGTACGCCCGGTAATAAAGGAGGGTATGTGTTGAGTAGATGTGCTTCAGAAATCATTATTAATGACGTGATGAAAGCACTCGGAGGGAATATCTATGATCCTAAGTTCTGCGATTCACATTCAGGCTTAGGTCGTTTATGTACCAATTCAGTTGATTGCAGTACACGTTCATTATGGAAGATGATTCAATATACACTTGATCAGTTGCTTGATAAATTAACGCTTCAGGATTTAATGGTAAGAGAGAAAGAAGTGGAATTAAAAATGGATGAAATACTAAGAAGAAATATCGAGCAGTTAACTAATTGATCAACTCTTTTTATTCGTCACTTGTAACGATCGTGCCGTAATCAATCAATAATTCTTCACCCTCTTCTATATCCCTGATCGTTTCAAAATATTCCCCATCATTGATGGAAATGATATTCGGCTGATCTGAGTGGTTTAGGTAAACTGAAACATCCATCACTTTAAAACCATATTCCGGAATCCAGTAATAGGTATCATCAAAAAGACAATAAGTTTCCACCAGTTTTTTACTGTGTTCAGGTAATGTGTCTATTTCTTTTCGTTCAACAGGAATAAATTCACCCACGCCATTTGAAAATATTTCTCTGCACCCCTTCGGAATTTTTCTCAGTGCAAAAACGCCGTTTCCGTGAATGGAAGACGGTCGAATCGTGACCCATGTGTGATGACGGAGTTCGTTGAGTAGTTGTTCTTTTGGGGTCATAATAATTGTCTGCAGTTTATTAAACTATCTGGGTTAAAAATAGGAATTTTATTGGTTATGTTTTTGGCGCCGGCAAAGGTGAAAATGTTCTATTCGCAGAGCTCTTTTTCTTTGTTACTATTTTTTCAAATTTTCCTTCCCCTTATCTTTGAATTTCAAAAACACTCACTGCTATGAGCAACAAACTGTTACTTTTTGTTTTAGCATCTTTCCTCTTCTGGGCATGTAATAAAAATGACATCACAGATCCCAATAATTCAGGATCCAAAGTCACAACCACTATCACTGGTATTGTAACCAATGAAGCCGGTCAGTTATTGCAAGGTGTGAGCGTTACAGTGGGAGGAAAGACCACCCTTACCGATAAAGAAGGTCTTTTTCTTTTTGAGGGTATTCAGGTGCCAGAATCTCGCTATTATGTGAAAGCAACATTGAGTAATTATTTCGAGTCCGGGGTTGGTGGTATTCCTGTAAAAAATGGGGTGAGCAATTTGCAGATCAAACTGATGGGTATGGGTACGGCCAGGGATGTAAGTGCGACTGCCGCCAGTACCAATATCATTGGAGGAGCAACCTTAAAATTTGATGCAGGATCATTTGTGAATCAAAACGATAATGCTGTTACCAGTGGTACAGTGAGGGTATATGTTCGCTCACTCAATCCAAGCAATCCCAATTTTGCTGATTTGGTACCTGGAGGCGATCTGAACTCTACGATGCCCAATGGCAGCCTTGCTACACTGGAATCTTATGGCATGGTGGGTGTGGAATTACGAGATGCGAATAATAATGAACTGAAACTGGCAAGCGGCAAGCAGGCAGAGATACGTTTTCCGATTGCATCCTCTCAATTAACTACAGCTCCTGCTGAGATACCACTGTTATCCATGGATCCTGAAACAGGAGTTTGGAAACAGGAGGGAGTAGCCACCAAAGTAGGAAGTGAATATGTAGGAAAAGTAAGTCATTTTTCCTGGTGGAATTGTGATGTGCCGCAGCAAACCTGTCGTATACGCGGTCGCGTGGTGGACTGCAATGGCAAACCTGTCAGTGGCGCTACTGTTGTAGTTAATGGCCAGTTTAGTATGATTACAAATTCAAATGGCTATTATGAAAGGAATGCACCAAGGATT
>JBKDJT010000318.1:0-3088 GCA_046345435.1 Bacteroidota bacterium | reverse complement strand
CAGTTGAGAATGAAATCATCACATTCATGGAGAAAACGTTGAAGATGAAACGCAATATGCCATAGCCCAGGATTTATTTCGCCATAGCCCAGGGTTTAAACCCTGGGCTATGGCGGTGAAAAACGATAAAGCATACCCGAATAAATAAACATTATCGAATTATCACATTAGCTAATTATCACATTATAAATCTACATTCAAATCAACCTGCACTTCATTGTCCCACTCTGGTTTTACAGTGATTGTTTTTTCGAGATAACGAACTCGTTCAGGTTGAATTCGTGGCTGTGTAAAATAGTTGCCAGGATCCCATTTGCCATTGCTGTTTACATCGCTAAGGATGCTAATTCTGTATGCCCCCTGCGTAAAAACAGGCTGAAAAAAATCGGTATTGACTAACGGAAACGAATAAGCTATTTTTTCACCTATATAAAATAACAGCACAGGATTTTTGCTGAGATCAAGATTTTTGAATTTAATGCGCAGGCTGCCGTATTCTTTGTCAGAACGCACACGAAAAGAAAAAGTATCTCTCTGTGTTGGGCGAAATCCTTTCATATCTTTTGCGTATGCCGTATCAAATAACAATTTATAGGCTCCCCCTTTTTTCCAGCCTGCGGCAATCCCAACAACCGAACTATCTGTATTTAAAATCAGATTAAAGTTTTCATCTGAAGCTGTGGAATCTTCTTTCAAGCGTATGTGTTGTTTATCAATTTTCACGAGCGATTCTGAATATTGCAAATAAAGAGTATCGAAATAATTATGTGCACCGCTTTCAATATTGGTTGTGAACTGAAGTTTTTTTGAGGGTGATGAAGCACTTCTTTTTTTGTCTTTTTCTTGTTTATAAGACCATAACTGAACAGGTGCTGATGTTGCACTTACTGTGACTGCATCATCCGAAAATGCAAATTGCTCATAAGGTGGTGTGTATTTTTTATTGCCGTCGGTATCCTGTAAACCGTAGATATAATATTTCCCTTCGGGAAGGTTTACAAAACGAAAATTGCCCTGACCATCAAGTCTGGTGATATATGCTGGTAGCTTTTTACAAACCGACGAATCTTCTTCTGAGCGATAGAGTAATGCAATTAGAGTGCTGTCTGCTTTGCCGGTTTCTGCGGGAGTGATTTTGCCGGATAGTTGTAAAGTATCCAATTGGTTTCCGGTTGAAAACACATAGCGAAAATTCTTCAGCACATTGCCTTCATTGATGTCAACGATGGCCTGACCGAAATCAATGATGTAAGTAGTAGCAGGAAGCAATGAATCTTTCAAACGAACCGTCAGTGTTTTAAGACGTGCTTCAAACTGAGGAGATTTCTCAGGATACGGAGAGATAAGGATTTGTTCAGCGGCGTTTTTCAGTTCAATGAATTCATCAAAATATAAAACCAATTTCTGGTTGTTTACTTGCAGCGCAGAATCCCCCGGGACAGCTGCAATTAACCGCGGAGGAATCGAATCTCTCGGACCCCCACTTGGAGGAACGATGTTTGCACATCCTGTGATGCCGCTAATGAAAAATGCACAAATAATAACCACTAGTGCCCCGCCAAATAAAAACCGACTGATCATAGATTTACAAACTTAGAATAATTAAAGGCAAAATGATGTAATGGATCGTTAACAGCTAATTGATGTAAGATCCTCCCGAAAAATCGGTATAAATCTCGCTTCACGCAGTCCTAACCGATAACAGATAACCGCTAACAGCATTCACCTATTTTGCCTCGTAGCCGGGCAACCAACTTTTTTATTCTTTTTAAAGCTGGCAAATCCGGATGTACGTGCATACCAGTCAACAAAAGGTCTAATGGTGAAAGTAAGCTGTACAAAATAGTATGCATCTTTATTGCGTGTATTTCCGCGAAGTTCACCAGCGGCAGGATAAGAACCTTTGCCTCTGTAAGCAAAATCTACGGCCTGCTGACCGCGGTTTGCAAATAACAATGCCTGATCTATATAGCGACCGCTTACATCGTCGAGGTAATCAGTAAATGTGATCCGATATCCCATTTCAATACCCACACGCATATCTTCATTCAAAGCATATTCAGCACCTACACCCACAGGAATCATGAACTGTGTGAGTTTATAAGGCTTTTCTCCCGGAGCAAAATCTTGTCCTTCTGTGCTAAGAGGCTGAAGAAACACTTTATTATCAAGATTGTCGAGTGCGTAGGGTTTATAATGAAATAATCCCACACCGGCAAAAACGTAAGGTGTCCACCAGTAATCGTTCAGATCACGTATCTGATATTGCAGTCCGAGTTCACCCTCGTATAATCTAGTTTGAAAGCTTAAGTTTCGTGCTTGTAAAGAAGCACTCCTGTTGTTGGAATCAGCAGCGGCCAGTTTGGCATAAGTAAAGAAAGCACGCGCGATAAACCGAGAGGAAAGATCATAACGGATCCCAAGACTTATGGCAGGACGAGCTTGTTTTAGAGAAAGACGCTTGTCCTGCAAATCACCCTGATAATTGGAGAAGCCTCCCTTTATCCCCACCTGAAGATTTTGGGAGAACGCAGAATAACTGAATAAGAATACAAGAAAAAAGATAGCGGCAAGTCGAATTTGATGGTTCATACCACAAAAAAACGAAAAAGGAAGATCAAACAATTGATTTTTATATGCGAACAGTCGTTATTTTAGCGTTCCAAAAAATCCAAAGTATGCGTAAGCTTTTATTTATTTGTTTGACATTAATTAATGCGACATCAATTTTTGCCCAAAACCGTGAGATAGCAGTATGCGGGAATGAGTTTATGACAAATGCAGATCCGGGAGTACAGGAGCTTTTAAATAATAACAGGAGTACTTCTACAAGTGGCACAGTTTATCGCATACCTGTGGTGTTTCATGTTCTAACAGATCAGCCTACAGGGGTTTCAAATATTTCTGATTGCATCATACAAAATCAAGTTGCTATTTTAAATAACTGTTTCAGAAGAAAAGCAGGAGCGCCTAATACCAATGCCGCCGGAGCAGACGCTGAAATTGAGTTTTATCTGGCCCGTAAAAACAACACCGGCGCTGCTATTACCGGAATCAACCGTGTTACTACCGCGAACTGTAATTATAC
>JBKDJT010000317.1:0-3711 GCA_046345435.1 Bacteroidota bacterium | reverse complement strand
AGGCTATACCCCTCAACTACTCGCAGGATGCTGGGTGGGATGTGATGATCCATTTTTAAAGATGCCCGGACAGGGTAACTCTATGGCTCTACCTATATGGGGGTATTTTTTCCAAAGAGCAATGAACGATCCAGCGCTGGGTTTAACAAAAAATGCAACGTTTACGCAACCGGAAAGCATGATGGTAGAATCATTCATGGATTATGAAAATTTTGCGGTGAAATATAAAAACGAGCCTGATCTCGAAAACGTTGAAATTGTCAATGGAAATAGTTCATCTGAATATGAAGACTTTAATGGCTCCTCAGAATCAGCAGAGGACAACTACCTGGGGACAGACAGCTTACCCAGGAGACTAAGGTAATAATGCAACTCTTCTATCATATTTATTTAAAGAGCTGTTATATATTATTTATTTAATAGTTGTTGACACGCTTCCTAATTAAAAAAGCTCGTTTTTGTCTTTTAAATAAAGGGAAATAAACAAAGCCTCTACTTCGCTTTTCTAGGTTCCTTCTTATTTTAATGATCGATTCTGATTATTGTACTTGAAAGTACCATCAATAAAAGATGAATCTTAAGTAATTAAATATAAAATAGACTGTTCTAATCCTTTTTTGGTCGCATTTATAATTGAAATTACCGGTTATCAGATCTTACCCAATTATATATTCATTTATAAATACAAAGCTGAATAGGTTAATTTTTGAAGGCGATTTATTTTGACCCATATCAATATAAAAATAAAAAGAGGGAGACTAGCTCCCTCTTTTATACATTTATTCTTCAAGAACAATACTACTGAACAAGCTTCAGCTCAACTCGCCTATTTGATTGTCTACCTTCTTTAGTTTCATTACTTCCTACAGGATGAGCTTTCCCTAATCCCGTGGTGTTAGTTATTCTTGATTGGTCAACGCCCTTTGAAACAAGATAATTCAGCACTGCATCCGCTCTTTTAGCAGAAAGTGTCTCATTATAATTATCAGCACCTGTGGCATCAGTATGCCCTGTAATTGACAATTTAACATCTTTATTCTCATTTAAAACTTTTGCTGCCTTGTCCAATTCAGCTTTAGCAGAATTTGATAAACCATAACTGTTTATCGCAAAAAGAATAGGAGCAACATCTAATGTTATCTTAGGGCAACCTCCATTTGAAGGATCTCCGTAGACAGCAGGACAACGATCTTCTTCATCATTTACACCATCCTTATCACCATCAGGCACCGGGCAACCATCAAAACGGGCTACACCGAATTCTTGAGGACATTTGTCATTTTCATCGTTTATGCCATCTTTATCCGAATCCGGAACAGGGCATCCTTGATATTTTGCAATCCCTGCTTCAGTTGGACATTTATCAGCGCTGTCTGTAATACCATCTTTGTCGGTATCAGGACAACCTTTTAAACTAGCCAAGCCTTTAACATCAGGACAATCATCAGCTTCATCCAGTACACCATCTCCATCTCTGTCTGCAGGTATATCTTTTTTATTTGGACTTGGTTTTGGTTCATTAACAGGATCAGAAGTGAGAGAAGAAACGATCCCTATAGAATGAAACAAACTATAATTAGCACGATCAGTTACGGGTACACGGTAAGCGGTATTCAGGTGCAAAAACGCATCTTTTGCAATTTTAAATTGCAGCCCTGCACCTAAGGGTATTTGAGCAACAAATGTGCGACCTGCCAATGCGGCACCAACACCAGCCTGTAAATAAGGAACCACAACATAGTTATCCGTCAATAATTTCAAATTTACATTGGCATCTGCCTCAGCATAAAACTTGCTTGTTGATGGGGTGAATTCAGGGTTACGGTAAGGATAACGTAAAAAACCAGAAGTCAAACGAGCATTAAAATCCAGATGATTACTTAATCCTTCGAAATAGGAAATGGTCAAAGCGGGATTCATACTGCCCATTCTGTACCACTTTTTATCTTCGAGCACTGTTGCAAGTGTATTAACACGCAGATCAGCCGCTGTTTTAAAATCTATCAAAGAAAAATGTACGCCGAAAGAAGGCTTCTTTTTATATGTGTTTTCCTGAGCTGATACCCAGGCTACGCACACAAAAGTAAAAACCAGCATAATCCATTTTTTCATAAACTTCAGTTTTGATGTATAGACAAAAATAATTCCTCCTGCTTGAAACAAGAAATTAATTAAATATTAGTTTGAAAATAAGCCGAAATGGGCAGTATTAGGTTTTTTGAGGTGAATTTCATAAATCAGAGAGCGTAAAAATGCCTTAACCCCTGATCTTCTCCATAAATATCCTCATGAAGAACCAGTTTCCCGTCTTTCCCTTCAGCAGTTATGTAGGTGAAAAATAAAGGAATCCTTCCTTTTAGCTGTAAAATATGATTTTCTTTTCTGCTTAGCCAGGCATTCAGGGAATCAATTCCCTCAACAGCTGTACCTCTTCGGCTTATTGCATTATCTCTGGCTATAACATAATGAGCCAGCTTTTCCCACTCCTGCACCCGAACACACCCGTGACTTAAAGATCGGTTATCATTACCAAACAGGTATCGCTGATTGGTATCATGCATGTAAACCGAGTATGGATTTTGGAAATTAAATTTAAGCACCCCTAATGCATTGTTGTCGCCGCTTCCCTGAACCACCCGATATGGTATTGTTCCTGAATATTTATGCCAATTAACAGCATGAGGATTAACTGACTGACCTCCTTTTCCCAGAAGCTTATACCCCCTTCTCGCTAAATAACTGGAGTTTCGACGCAGTCCAGGTAAAATCTCTTTGGCAATAATCCCATTAGGGATAGTCCATTCCGGATAAGTTACGATGTCTGTTAAGTAACTATTTAAAATCGGGGTTCTGGTTGATGACTTTCCTACCACTACTCTTGAATACAATAAATTACGGTTGTTCTCCTTCACATACAGATAAAAGCCGGGAAGATTTACACCTATATAATCATCAGGTAACACATGCTGCAACTGCCTGTGCCGGTCCAGATTCAGATAAATAGTACGAAGTACTTCTTTGTCCGTTCTGTTTAAAAATCCAATCAGCCTGCGTCCGGGTTTACCATCTCTTCCCAAGTCATAATCATCCTGTATTTTAATGATTGTTTTCGCAAGTAAAGCTGAATCAACTTTTCTTGTCATGCTGTCTAGCCACCCGCCCTCTTTTAATCTTATAATAAGAGAGTCGACAAATGCACTTGAATCTTTATAAGGATAACGGAGGTAGGTATAAGACTTTGACAAATCGGCACTGTCAATAAACTTAACTAATGCTTCTTTTAATGACTTATACTCCTCTGTCTGAGGTTCAAGTTCGGCAAGGCCTTCCTTTAATGAACCCACTTTCATTACTTGTCTGAAATAATTATAATAAAAAACAGAGTCTTTAGGTTTAAGATGTTTTCCATACAGCGTATCTACAGATCGCGTCCCCTCATGTAAATCTCGCATCATTGACAAAAGAGCGTCAGTTAAAAGCAAATCAAACTTCGCCCACATCTTTGGCTTGCGCCTGATCCCTTTGGAAAGAGAGTCTTTATCGATTTCAATTTTTAAAGAGGTAATACTTGAGCAATGATAACCATCAGGTAATAACCCCAACAAATGAGCATTCTTAATTAAATCAATCAATGTGTCAGCCTTAGCACCCGCAACGGCAGCTTCGCTCCAGACTAACTTATACTGATTACTTTTATAATATTCTTTTACC
>JBKDJT010000316.1:0-5357 GCA_046345435.1 Bacteroidota bacterium | reverse complement strand
TTCCTTAACGGCATTTATATTAAACTTCAGGCAAGTGCAAACCATCAATTATCAAATAAAACTACCGCAGTTTGAAGGGCCCTTCGATCTTCTGTTGTTTTTTATTGAAAGAGACGAACTCGATATTTATAATATTCCCATCAGTAAGATTACGTCCGATTTTTTGGAATATATTCATCAGACTGAAAAACTGAATATTGAATTAAGCAGCGAGTTTATTTTATTTATTTCAACATTAATGCGGATTAAGGCGAAGATGCTATTGCCTCGCAAGGAACTTGATGAAAAAGGAAATGAAATTGATCCCCGCCAGGAGTTGATTGATAAAATTCTTGAATACAAAAGGTTTAAGGAGGCTTCTGTTGAGATGGCTGAAATGGAAGCACAGCGTTTGCTGATGTTTAAGCGTGGAAATATTTCAAAAGAACTCGCCCAGATAGGGGAAGAGGCAGGAGAAGGAACAGAAATTCAGACGATTACGCTTTTCAAATTAATGAAAACGTTTGAAAGGGTGATGAAACGTCAGCATGAACGATTGAATAAACCTGTTCATACAGTTGTTCAGTATAATTATACCATGGAAGGAAGCAGGGAGCAGATGATTGATATGGTGCAGAAGGAGAAAACGATGGCCTTTGAAAAATTATTTGATTTCTGTGAAAACAGAATTCATGCAATCTTTTTATTCCTATCATTACTTGAACTGGCTCAACAAAGATTCATGTCTATACTCGTAGGAGAAGGCAAGAATAACTTCATTATTGAATGGAACGAGGATCGGGAGTCAGCTGAAACTGAAGTTGCGTCTGTGTAATCAAGCGTTTAAGGTAACATGTAAAACGAAAGGGGTATCTCTATCCTTATTTTACCAACACATTTACATTCATCATTGACCTTACAGTATCAGCAATGCCACTAGCATCAAGTCCAATCTCAGCATAAAGCTGTTTTGGTGTACCATGCTCAACTAGTCTGTCGGGTATACCCATAATTACAACTTCAGCTTGATATTTGTTTGCTGCCATAAATTCAAGAACGGCACTACCGAAGCCCCCAGTAATCGTACCGTCTTCGATTGTCACAACCTTTCTGAATTTCTTGAATATTTCGTGTAAAAGCTCTTCATCTAGTGGCTTAACAAACCTCATGTCAAAATGAGCAGGATTGATTCCTTCTGATTTTAGTTCTCTGATGGCGGCTGTTGCAAAATTTCCTGGGTGGCCAAAACTAAGAATTGCAATCTCCTCACCGTCTTTCAGTTTTCTGCCTTTGCCGATAGTAATTTCTTTCATCTCTGTTCGCCATTCAGTCATCACACCTTCACCTCTGGGATAGCGTATGGAGAATGGTAGTTTTTGAGATTCTAGCTGAGCAGTATACATCATGCTTCTCAGTTCGGCTTCATTCATTGGAGCGGCAACAACCATATTCGGGATGCAGCGCATGTAAGCGATATCATAGCAGCCATGATGAGTAGGACCGTCTTCTCCTACAAGACCGGCACGATCTAAACAGAAAATAACGGGAAGTTTTTGAAGTGCCACGTCATGCACCACCATATCATAGGCGCGTTGCATAAAGGAAGAATAGATATTGCAGAAAACTTTCATTCCCTGTGTTGCAAGGCCTGCACTTACTGTAACAGCGTGCTGCTCACAAATGCCGACATCAAATGCGCGATCCGGCATTTTTTCCATCATGAACTTTAGTGAAGATCCGCTTGGCATGGCAGGGGTGATGCCAACTATTTTTTCATTCTTCTCTGCAAGTTCAATCATTGTATGACCGAAAACATCCTGGTATTTTGGAGGCTGAGGCGTATCAAATTTTTTCTTCTGGATTTCTCCGGTTACTTTATCAAAAAGTCCGGGTGCATGCCATTTAGTTTGGTCTTGTTCAGCAAGCGCATAACCTTTCCCTTTCACTGTTACAACATGCAGAATTTTAGGTCCGGGAATTTGTTTCAGGTCTTTTAGTGTATCTACAAGTTTAAGAATGTTGTGACCATCTATTGGGCCAAAGTATCTCAGTTTAAGTGCTTCAAAAAGATTGCTGCTTTTATTGACAAATCCTTTGATGCTGTGCTCCAGCTTACTGGCCATATCTCTGGTGAAATGCTTGCCCACAGGAAGTTTACCAAGCGCTTTCCAAACTTCATCTTTGATTTTATTGTAAGTAGGAGAAGTAGAAATATCAGTAAGATATTCTTTCAAGGCACCCACATTCGGGTCGATGCTCATGCAGTTGTCGTTCAGAATAATCAGTACATCACTATCTGCAACACCGGCATGATTCATGGCTTCAAAAGCAAGTCCGGCTGTCATCGCTCCGTCACCTATAACCGCAATTGATTTTCTTTTTTCTCCCTTCATTTTAGCTGCCATTGCCATACCAAGCGCAGCGGAGATTGATGTTGAAGAGTGCCCAACACCAAACGTATCATATTCGCTTTCACTTCTTTTAGGAAAACCACTAAGGCCGCCATATTTTCGGTTGGTGTGAAAATCATCTCTTCTGCCTGTCAGAATTTTATGACCATAAGCCTGATGACCAACATCCCAAACCAGTTGATCATAAGGTGTATTATAAACATAGTGTAGAGCAGTTGTAAGTTCAACCACGCCGAGGCTAGCACCGAAATGCCCACCGTGAACACTTACAACATCTATTATGTATTGCCTTAGTTCATCGCACAACTGTGGCAACTGTTCAATCGTCAGTTTTTTCAGATCTGCAGGAGAATCTACTTTTGATAAAAGCTCACCAGGTTGAAGCTGCATACTCGTTTTTTTGGCAGTTAATCAATTGTTTCATAAAGCCGGATCAAAGTTAAACAAACAGGACGGCAAATAGTTGAAATAATTTCTCTTCGTTTTTCCGCTTATAAAATTAATCAACCCTTTGTAAATTTATACAGGTGTAGGGAGGTAAACAAGATAGCTTTGTACGATGCGACTGATAAGTAGAAAAAATGCATATGTATGGTGTCAGCTTTTTGGCTGGGGTGGAAGTTTATTGCTCAATGTGTTTTTTGTATGGGTTTTCAGAAGTGAAGTAAGCTGGCAGGCATTTACCCGAATTCTGATTTGGGTAGTAGGAGGATTGCTGCTTACACATCTGATGCGTGCAATACTCATCAGGTTAAAGGTGCTGGAAAGAGAATTCGATAAGCAGGTTCTTTTGTTTCTCTCAATGACACTTGTTTTTGGATTCATTCTTGGTTTGTTACTGCATGTCTCAGTAAATGCCTTTTCTCTCGCTGAGATTAACGATTTACAGAGTGGGAAACCGCAAAGATTATTACTGAATTATGTAGTGAACTCTGTTATATTTATTCTCATCTGGAATCTGGTTTATTTCATTTTCCATTATGTAGAAAGAGTACGTAACCAACAAATTGAAGCGCTTAAATCTGAAACACTTATCCGCGATCTTCAGTTGCAGACAATTAAATCCCACATCAACCCTCATTTTATTTTCAATTCTCTTAATAGTATCCGTGCGCTAATTGATGAGAATCCTGTGCGGGCAAGAAGAGCGATTACGGAATTAAGCAATATACTTCGAAGCAGTATGCAGGCAGAGAAAGCAGAAACAGTCAGTTTTGAAAAAGAATTGAATATTGTAAAGGATTATCTGGAGCTGGAAAAACTTCGATTTGAAGAGCGCCTGCATTTTCATTTTGAAATCGATCCTGAAACATTGAATCTGCAGGTGCCGCCAATGATGTTGCAAACACTGGTAGAAAATGCAATCAAGCATGGCGTTAGCAAACATCTGGCCGGAGGAGAAGTATACGTCTCTTCTAAAATTCACCAGCAAGATCATGAACTGATTATCCGAAACAGCGGCCGTTTAAGTGAGTATTACAATGCAGAAGGTTTTGGCGTTTCAAGTACAAAAGAGCGCTTGCATCTTCAGTTTGGCGGCAAGGCTTCTTTTGAATTGAATGAAACAGCATCAGGTTATGTTGAAGCACGAATCTGTATGCCTATACCGCAAGCAATAAATAAGAGGGAAAATACATTTGCCCATGCATAAGAAAGCAATATTGATAGATGATGAGCGTCTTGCTCGCAATGAACTCAGAAAATTATTACAGGACTATCCCGAAATTGAAATTGTTGATGAGGCGGCAAACGTGGATGAAGCCGTTAAAAAAATAAAAGAGCATACACCCGATTTAATATTTCTCGATATACAGATGCCGGGAAAAACAGGTTTTGATCTTTTACATGAGCTAGAACATACACCTGATATTATTTTTACGACTGCTTATGATGAATATGCCTTGCGGGCATTCGATGTAAATGCACTGGATTATCTGCTTAAGCCGATAGAACCTAAAAGACTTGCCGAGGCTATTCACAAGCTGGAAGACTTTGATGAGTCTGTTTCATCTGTTTCGGAAGTGATGCAAAGCAGAACATTGCTCAGTGAGAATGATCAGGTTTTTGTAAAAGACGGAGATCGTTGCTGGTTTGTCAGACTTGGTGAAATCAGATTATTTGAAAGTGTCGGTAATTATGTGAAGGTCTTTTTTGCATCAAACAAACCATTGATTCTTAAATCACTTAATGCACTTGAAGAACGTCTCGATGAGAAAGTGTTTTTCAGAGCCAATCGAAAGCATATTGTAAATATGCGTATGATTGAAAAGGTGGAACCTTATTTTAATGGCGGACTTCTGCTTGACTTACAAGGAGGAGAAAAAATTGAAGTTAGTCGCAGACAGGCTGTTAAGTTTAAGGAAATGATGAGTCTTTAAAAAAGTAAACCAAAAATATTTTACAATATCACTGCGGCACTGTGAATCGCAGCTGCCATTTCACCCATTAATGACGGCGATTTTTCAAGCAAATTTCCAACTACAATAAGATCTGCACCTGCTTTGCAATTGAGATAAGCTTTCTCCGGTTCACGGATCCCGCCCCCCACAATAAGTGGAATGGAAATTTCCGATGCTACTGCGCTGATCATTTCTTCGGAAATGGGGATTCTTGCTCCGCTACCTGCATCCATATAAATCAGTTTCATCCCCAATAATTCTCCGGCAAGTGCAGTACATAAAGCGATTTCTGTTTTATCTGAAGGAAGGGGCAAAGCATTGCTTATGTAAGATACCGTAGTAGGAGATCCTCCGTCAATTACCATGTAACCTGTTGGGATGATTTCCAGTCCGCTTTCTTTTACCATCGGAGCAGAAACAACATGATGTCCAATTAGTAATTCAGGGTTCCTTCCTGATATCAATGAAAGATATAGCAGCGCATCCGCTCTTGGGTTAACCTGCTACGGGATACCCGGAAATAAAATAACGGGAATGGAAGAAACTTCTTTCAGTTTGCTCAGCATCT
>JBKDJT010000315.1:0-7118 GCA_046345435.1 Bacteroidota bacterium | reverse complement strand
TAATGGTGTAATCAAAATCCAACTTGAATATCCAGTCTGCAGGCAAATCCGCACGCGCATCCGCTGTAAGTACCCAACTGTTTTGTGATTGCGATTCAAATCCCGGCAAGGAATACCCTGCATAATTTAAATTATATCTGGCGCCTGCGCTTAATTCAAGCCATTCTTTATAATTATAATCAAAATTAAACCCTTGCATCCACAAACGATTCTTTCCGATATTACGAACCGAATCAAATAGATTAATGTTGTGGTTGTAATTAAGTGTGCCGAGAATAGTGAGCACATAAGTTCTGTTCTTCCATGGCCGGCTATAAGTGTAAAAAAGATTGATGTTGTAAGCGCCATCCTGATTTTCAGGTCTTGTGAGCTGTGCCCCTGTTGGTAATCCGGCTGAATTTTTAATTGAAATAGAATTATTAACTATCTGATCCCTGAAAAAAGAGAATGTAGCACTTGTAAATAATATTCGTCCGGTAGATAAATTAAACTGATTAAAGCTTGCATTAATTGTATGTGAAACAGTTGGCCTAAGATCAGGATTCCCTTCCGACTGAAATTGCGGATTTGTTACATCTCGCACCGGCTGGAGTTGAGAAAAAGATGGCTGCTGAGCACTGCCATTATAAGTGATATTTAAAGTTTGTGTACGAGTGAAATTGTATGTAAGTCGTGCCACAGGAAAAACCTGCAAGTTTCGTATAGGCTTGTAAATGCTGTCTTTGGTTACGCTGTACCCTCTCAGCGTTACCGGTTGCATCTGTATACCCAGTGTGTAATTATATTTTTTATTCACCCTTCTCAAGCCGACCCCAAAACGGGTAAAATCAAAATCATTTTCAAAAGCATTACTCAGATCAAAGCGTTTGAGATAAAGTAAATCAGTAAAAGAATATTGGTACGTCTGTCGGTCATTCCCGGAAAAACTGCGATTCAAATTATAACTAAGATCAAGAAAATGCTCTTTCATAATTGGCTCAGAATAAACAGCACGAAGATTAAATGAACGACTCCTGTTACTCTGTAATATTTTTTGTTGCTGATTAAAACTGAAATCTGAAGAACCGTCCGGCCTGAAAAAACCTGTTAGGTTTGCCCTCATCTGTTCTGACTCTACCTGATTAAAGCCGATATCAAAGTTGAACGAAAAATTTCTACCCCTTTTTTTGAAGCGGTGATTGAACAATACTGAAGAACGAAAGCTAGGCCTTTGGTTAAACAATGTATCATTATTTGCCCCTTTCTGAATGGGGATATCATTTTCTAAAACAATATCAAAAAGATTGTCCAATAAATTTCTTGAATTCTGTACAGAAAGATTGGGAGAAATTTTAAGATAATTAAAAGAGTCAATCCATATTTCAGCATTCATAAAAACACGGTGTGTACCTTGACGATTGATGGTTTGCTGATTGGTAATATTAAAAAAAGCAGGACTCGTTAGTAAGTTTTGCTGAGATGTAAACTGATCGGTAATCGTTTGTCTTTCTGTAAAGACATAACTGCCGTATACCGCATTACGTTTACCAAAATCAAAACGCAAATTAGTGCCTGCGGAAAGTAGATCTGTTATGCCATCCTGCGACTGACCATTATTCCCTCCTATAAGGTTGCCAAAAGCCGCACCCATTCCCCTAAAGCCGGCACCAACTCCACCTCCGCCACTTCCACTTCCTCCACCGTTTCTATCAAAAGACATCAACATTTGTCCGCCCCCGCCGCCAAAACCATTCATGTCTCCTGTATTGAAAACCGATTGATTCACATTGTTTGCATTACCAATGAAAGAAATTTGCGTTTTATTATTAAAATAATTTGCGTTGACTCCTGCCTGATAACGTTCCTGAGAGCCGACCCCGGCTTGTCCCCTTCCGAACCATCCGTTATTTTTATCTTTTCTTAGCTGAAGATTTATAATTTTTTCAGACTCTCCGTCACGTATACCCGAAATTGCAGCCTGATCACCGTAATCATCGATTACCTGAACTTTGTCGATCAGCTCTGCAGGCAACTCCCTGCTTGCAGTTTTAGGATCACCGGTAAAAAAATCTTTACCATTTACTTTAATTCGAGTTACCTGTTTTCCCTGTGCAGTTATATTGCCATTTCTGTCCACCTGCACACCGGGTAATTTTTTTAGTAAATCTTCCGTTGATGCATTTGGTTTTACTTTAAATGCATCTGCCCGGTATTCAATTGTATCCTCCTTTATTAAGATTGGCGGGGCTTCTATCACAACTTCTTCTAAGAGCATAAAAGATCCTGACAACACAATATCTCCAAGATCAATCTCAGATACCCCGGCAGAGGGCCTAAAATAATCTTTTACATATTCTCTATATCCGGTGTAATTAATGATAATTCGATATGGAGATGTCGGAATACCTTTAAAAAAGAACTGACCTTTCTGATCCGTAGCTGTTGTTAGAGTATCAGGTACCTGAGATTTATTAACAAGGCGAACTTTTGCACCATTCAAACCCTTTTCACCGGAAGAATCAGTCACCCTTCCTGCTATACCATTGTCCTGAGCTAGTGTGATATTCCGACAAGTAAATAGTAAAGAAAACAGAAGAAACCATTTAAAGTTTTTTGCAGGAAATCTAAATGACATGTAGTAATTTTTATGGCCAAATTGGGGCTTTTTTTGACTCCCATACGACTTGAAATGGGAGCAATAATATAAAACCATCATTCAAAGTACGTAAATTTAGGCTTAATGATTGTAGAAAAGTCTTACATGCTGGTGCTTACAGCAAGAATCTCTGTTTTCAATTCATTACCTTTGTCCGCTCCGTAAAAAGCCGAATATTTACAATTTTCATCTGCTAATAACGGGGAAACAATAATCTTCAAGTATGCTAGGTATATTATCAAAACTTTTTGGCGGGAGCAAAAGCGAAAAAGACGTTGAAAAAATAAAACCCCAGGTTGAAAGCATCAATCGGTTTTTTCAGGAATACAGGGCTTTGTCTATTGATGCACTTCGTGGTAAAACTGCGGAATTCCGTGAGCGTATTCGCGAGCACCTCAAAGAAATAGATCAAGAAATACTAGCTGAAATCAATAGTGCAGAAGCCTTGACGGAAGACCGGATCCAGGAAAAAGATGAGATCTTTCAGCGTGTTGATAAACTTCGAAAAGAGAGAGATAAAAAAATTGAAGAAGTCTTATTAATAATTCATCCCGAAGCATTCGCCTTAATCAAAGAAACAGCAAGAAGATTAAGCGAATCGGAAGAAATACAGGCTACCGCAACAGAACTGGATCGCAATCTTGCACCTAAGCGCCCGCACATGCGTATTGAGGGTGATCAGGTTTACTATAAAAAAACATGGATTGCTGCAGGCGGACAAGTAAGCTGGAACATGGTTCACTACGATGTACAGCTTATCGGAGGTACGGTACTGCACCAGGGTAAAATTGCAGAAATGGCAACAGGTGAAGGCAAAACACTGGTTTCTACCCTGCCTGCATACCTGAATGCCCTTCCCGGAGAAGGTGTTCATCTCGTAACGGTGAACGACTACCTGGCACGACGCGACAGTGAGTGGAATGGTCCATTATTTGAATTCTTAGGGCTTACTGTTGACTGTATCGACAAGCACCAGCCCAACAGTGAAGAAAGAAGAAAAGCATATCTCGCAGATATCACGTACGGCACAAACAATGAATTCGGCTTTGATTACCTGCGCGATAATATGGTAATCAACTCCTCAGAAAAAGTACAACGAAAACTTCATTATGCCATCGTGGATGAGGTTGATAGTATTCTCATTGATGAAGCACGTACACCCTTAATCATTGCCGGCCCCGTAGGTACTGCCAACACAGAACAACAATACCAGGTAATAAAGCCACGTATTGAGCGATTGATGGAGGCGCAAAAGAAACTGGTAAACCAATATCTCAACGAAGCCAAGAAAAAAATTGCAGAAGGAGATGATGATCCTAAAACGGGAGGGCTCGCGCTGATGCGCGCCTGGAGAGGTTTGCCTAAATATGGTCCACTCATCAAATATCTTAGTGAACCGGGCATCAAAGTAAAACTGCAAAAAGCAGAAAGTTACTACCTGGCAGAACAGCAAAAAGAAATGCCCAAGGTAGACGAAGGTTTGCTTTTTCATATTGATGAAAAAAGCAACGCTGTCGACCTTACTGATAAAGGCCTGGCCACTATTACAAAAGACAATGAAGATCCAAATTTCTTCGTTCTCCCCGACATCAGCACCGCACTCGCTTCAATTGAAAAAGAATCGTTGAGCGCAGATGAAAAACTTCAGCAGAAAGAAACTCTATTAAACGAATATACTGCTAAGTCAGAACGCATCCACACTGTTCTCCAGCTACTCAAAGCCTATACACTTTTTGAAAAAGACATTGAGTATGTGGTAATGGACGGACAGGTAAAAATTGTAGACGAACAAACCGGACGTATTCTCGATGGCAGACGATACAGCGACGGCTTACACCAAGCCATTGAGGCAAAAGAAAACGTACGTATTGAAGCTGCTACACAAACCTATGCAACAATTACACTGCAGAATTACTTCAGGATGTACCACAAACTTTCGGGCATGACTGGTACAGCCGAAACAGAAGCAGGTGAATTCTGGGATATCTATAAGCTTGATGTTGTAACTATTCCTACCAATCTTAAGATGGTAAGAGATGATAAACAGGATCTCGTATTCAAAACAAAGCGTGAAAAATATAAAGCAGTCATCGAAGAAATTGAACTGTTAAGAGAAGCAGGACGCCCTGTGCTTGTTGGTACGACTTCCGTGGAAGTAAGTGAACTGCTTGGTAAAATGTTGCAGGCGAAAAAAATACCGCACAATGTACTCAATGCAAAACAACACGCGCGCGAAGCCCAGATAGTTACAGAAGCAGGCTTACCCGGAAACGTAACCATCGCTACCAATATGGCAGGTCGTGGTACGGATATCAAACTTGGTGCTGGCGTGAAAGACTCAGGTGGACTTGCCATTCTCGGAACTGAACGACATGATAGTCGTCGTGTTGACCGACAGTTGCGTGGTCGTGCAGGTCGCCAGGGAGATCCCGGTTCTTCACAATTTTATGTATCTCTTGAAGATGACCTGATGCGTATGTTCGGAAGTGAACGCATTGCAGGCATCATGGATAAGCTCGGTTATAAAGAGGGCGAAGTGATTCAGCATAGTATGATCACGAAATCGATAGAGCGTGCACAGAAAAAAGTTGAGGAAAATAATTTTGGTATTCGTAAAAGATTACTGGAGTATGATGATGTGATGAACAAGCAGCGTACTGCTATTTACATGAGGCGTAATCACGCATTAAGTGGTGAAAGACTTGCACTTGATATAGATAATGCATTTTATTCTGTAGTAAAAGATCTGATTGTTTCCATGCAGGAGCAAAATGATTACGAAGGACTCAAGCTTTCCTGCATTCTTCATTTTGGTATTGATACAAATATTGAAGAATATGCTTTCCAGAAAGAGAGTGCAGATCTTCTTACTGAAAAATTATACGAAGAAGCAAAAGCCGGGTATCTCAGAAAAACTGAATTGCTTAAAAAGGAAGCTGTGCCGGTATTTAAAAATATCCGTTTAACACAGGGCAATCAGATTGAAAATGTATTTGTGCCTTTTACCGACGGAAACAGATCACTTCAAGTATTGGCTGATCTTCAAAAAACTATTGAGAGCAACGGCAATGCATTAGTATCCTCACTTGAAAGAAGCGCAACCCTTGCTTTTATTGATGATGCCTGGAAAGAACACCTGCGTTCTATGGACGACTTACGCACATCTGTTCAGAATGCCACCTACGAGCAAAAAGATCCACTTGTTATTTATAAAGTTGAAGCATTCAACCTGTTTTCACGACTCAACTACGAGATCAATAAAAACATCGTTTCCTTCCTTTGTCATACCACACTTCCTTCCGAGCAGCAGGGAAATGCTGGTATAAGAGAGGGCCGCGTACAAAAAACCGATCTGAGCAAAACGAAACAGAGAAAAGAAGAATCAATTACAACAGGTGGTCAGCCGCAAGAACCATCATACCACGACCCCTCTGAGCAAACAAGACAAGAGCCCGTTATTTCCGGACCAAAGATTGGCAGAAACGATCCTTGTCCTTGCGGCAGCGGCAAAAAATACAAAAGTTGCCACGGCAGAGAATCCTAAGCATCATATGTGTTTTAAAAAACCCTTTCTTTATTTTAGAAAGAGGCTGATTCGCAGTATGTTTGAAGGAGGAATCCGAAAGACATGACATTAAAAACAAATAACGCTATTCCGGATTTTCGGAATACAGCAAGAGTAGACCAGACAGGTATCGAAGAACGAGCCTCTCGTATTACAAAGCGCAGCATCAAAACCTCATCAAAGCTGAACGGACTTCTGCTTGCTTTGAATATGATTGACCTTACAACGCTCGAAGGGAAAGATACCGAAGGCAAAGTAAAACAGCTCTGTTATAAAGCCAGGCATGTTCACGATGCCTATCCCGGTTTGCCCACCGTTGCTGCAGTATGTGTATATCCTTCTATGGTTAAAACAGCGAAAACTGCATTGGGAGATTCCGGAGTGAAGGTTGCTTCCGTTGCAACAGCTTTTCCGAGCGGGCAAGCCCCAAGAGACATCAAAATTAGAGACACAAAATATGCAGTTCAGAACGGAGCAGACGAAGTAGATATGGTGATTTCACGCGGCAAATTTCTGCAGGGTGAGTATAATTTTGTGTTTGATGAAATTGCTGCCATCAAAGAAGCGTGCGGTACCGCTAGATTAAAAGTTATTCTTGAAACAGGCGAACTGGGTTCTTACGACAAAGTGCGCAAAGCAAGTGACATAGCCATGTATGCAGGCGCTGACTTTATAAAAACATCAACCGGAAAGATTTCTCCAGCTGCCACGTTACCTGTAACACTTGTTATGCTGGAAGCAATCCGTGATTTTTATTATGATACCGGAAAGAAAATTGCAATGAAACCTGCCGGTGGAATTTCTAAAGCAAAACAAGCCCTGCATTATCTGGTAATGGTCAAAGAAATACTGGGAGACGAGTGGCTGAACAATGAATGGTTTAGGTTTGGAGCAAGCAGCCTAGCCAATGATTTACTT
>JBKDJT010000314.1:0-14746 GCA_046345435.1 Bacteroidota bacterium | reverse complement strand
GTATCATTCCGTATGGACGGGTCGGATTTTGCTTGGCTCCGTATACCGCACCTACAAGCTGACCATTATTAGCCAAAGATGACTTTGAATTTCCGCATGAGCTGAACAATGCAGCTGCAGATAACAAGGCCAGGGATACAAAAATTGGAGTTTTCATCACGATCTTGTTTTATTTTCCTTTAGGATTAATCCTTTTTTCTACTAATGAGCGTTAATTTAATCAGCAATGCTAACATAATTTACGCAATCTGTCAAAAAAAACAATTCAATCCCATTTAAAACGAAAAAGTTCAGGTTTTATTGTAATAAAAAATATTTGTTGGGAATATCTCCCACACAGCAGACAAATATAGAAAACAAAGGCAATGAAACAATTTTTTTTACCCGATATTAAGTAGAAATGCTTACACACGAAATCCACATGCAATTTAAAAATTCCGTTTTTTTATTTTTTCTGTCTGAAAAACAGGAACTTATCAAGAGCGGAAACCATACTTGGAACCTGCGGTTCGGGTGCTTTAATGTGTAATTCAAATCCTGCTTCGGCCACAGCTTTAGAAGTATTTTCTCCAAATGCTCCGATAAATGTGCCGTTTTGTATATAAGTGGGAATGTTCTCACACAGGCTTTTTACACTGCTGGGAGTAAAGAAACAAATAACATCAAAGCCTCCTTTCAAAACAACTTCCTTGATATCATTACTTACCGTACGATACAATATTGGAAGAGCAAACTCACATTGGTTTGCTTTCAGCCAGCCTACAATTTCATTGTCTGCATTCTCGCTGCATGGATAAAGTATCTTCTCGTTGTTTTTATGCTTGGCAATTACGTCAAAAAGACTCTTATTAGAACCGTCTGCCCCGTAGAAAACCTTTCTCTTTCGGTAAAGAATAAATTTCTGCAAATACAAAGCCACGGCCTCGGTGATACAAAAATATTTTGTGTCCTGTGAAATACTCACTTTCAATTCTTCGCAGATGCGAAAAAAATGATCAATTGCATGTCTGCTTGTAAAAACAACAGCAGTAAATTCAGGCAATTCAATTTTTTGTTTTCTAAACTCTTTGGAGGTCAACCCTTCAATACGTATGAAAGGATGGAAAGAAAGAGAAACCTTATACTTACGCTCCAGCTCAAAATATGGCGATTTGTCCGAATCCGGACGGGGTTGAGTAATAAGGATTTTACTGATAGTCCCTGGTTTTTTAGACTTGGCAGTTTTTTTCTCCATTCAGTAAAAGCAAATTTTTTGCAAAATTATGAACATTTTCTAAAAAATGTTCAATAAAAGACGCGTGAGAATCATTAGAGGCGATATTTCCATTGCCATGACATAGATAAAAAAGTGAAAATTGCTCAGTTTCGATATCCCGGTGCCTGTCTGATAACCTAGTAAACTTCTGTAAAAGATAAGAACAGTCAAGACAATAAAAGAGATAATAATTGCTGCTTCAGCAATGATAGCCGGTGCAAATGCGATAACTATTAAAAAGGGAAGCAATATGATGCCGGCCATTTTATTGACAAGGAAAACAATAAAAACATAGGTGTCGGCGGCCTGGTTTACATTAAAAAGCCATCCGGCAAGCCTGAGAAATAAATACTTTCCAAGATAAATACTCAAAAACAACCCTGTACACACAAGCAGAAGAACTACCTCAGATTTGTAAAAAGGAAATTGATACCGAGCCATTAATAAATACAAATAAAACCCTGCCGATAAAAAAAATAAAAGATTGAAAAGCATGGACTGCCAAACGGAAGCGACAAGTTGCTCTTTGATTTGGTTTGCTTTCAAAGAGGTTCTGAAAAAGACCCTGAATAAATCGTTTAGGTACCTTGGGTACAAAAGTTTAATAACTGCAAAAAAGAAAAAGACTAGAAAAAGATAATAAAAATGCCATTGAAGTTTACTCTTAATTTTATCCTTGCGAATCAACTTTTGTCCTTCTTTTCCGACAGGTAAAAAAGATTTCTTTATAACAAGTAACCTGCAGCTGTCAAGTGAAACTTTACCTGCATCAGCAATAACAGGGGCTACAAGAGAATCGCTTCTCGAATTTCCGGCATTCAATTGTGCATGCAGAGATCCGGAAAAAACCCAAAATATTAATGTAAAAACAAAAAATCTCATCCGTCGCAAATGTAATTGATCTTAACGAACAGATATTTCTAAAACCTGCTTATATACCCAAGATGTATTTTCGATTGACGAAGATTCATACTGACTCCTCCCCCTCCGCCAACTGCAAAGGCAACATTGAACATGCCCGCTTTTGTTTCAAATGCTGTTCCCAATCCCACCCCGAGATAGGTTTTAAAACTCCGCGATAAGGTTAGATTTTGTACATGACCCGCATCAGTAAATGCATAAAGGAAACTCGAAGGCCCGGTGAGTAAACGATATTCCATACTCATTACAGAATAGTAAGACGCAAAAATACTTTCATCATCAAATCCTCTCAAAAGTTGCAACCCCCCTATCTGGAACAATTCATTTCTGAAAAGATTGCTGTTCTGCACGAATCCCGCACGTAGAGAAGTTTTTACCACTCCTGTTTTACCAACAGAAAAATACTTTGCAATGTTTGCCTGAATACGAAAGGTTATGTCGCGCAGTTTTACGGAATCATACAAAGAGGCATAATCAAAAGAAGAACTCCCAGGTCCCTTTATCGAAGTGATGCTGTTGTTAGGTCTGATTCTTCTGATTCCTGCCATACTCGTTAATTGAAACTGCGTTCCTTTACGCGGACTAAACATACCTGCAATATTAGTTTTGCTCCAGTCTAACCCCAAAAAAGAGGTTCTTTGATCAAGCTGTGCCGGTAGACGACGCGTGACTCTGATCAATGCAGTGTCCACATAATCCAGTGTGGTGATAAACTGCTGCAAAAACAATTTCCCTTCACTGTTGCCTCCAAAGGAAAACTGCGCTCCCGCCTGAAGCCTGATGTTTAAAAAAGAACTGTCCTTTCGAAAACCATCGAATGAAAGATCCAGTCCCCATGCAGAACCACCTATATACGGATGTTGATACGACATTTGAAGACGGGGTGACTTCACCTGAATCTGCTGAAACAAAAGCAATAGACTCTCCCCTTTACCAAAACTATTAATGAGACGGATGTTCAGATCTCCTGTTAACAACATTTTATTTCCACCCAGCTGATCACTTGCTGGCAAAAAACCAAGAAAACCGTTGAGCTGACTGCTCTTTTTATTTTTCAGATAAAGGTCGAGCACTGAACCAGCACCAAGCATATTTAGTTGCCAGGGCTGCTCTTCTGCCAAATAAGGTAGGCGTTTAAGCATTGGTGTAATCTGATCAAGTTTACTCTGCTGATATATGCCTCCCTGTGGAAGATGTAAGTATCGGTGAAGGAATTTCTTACTGATAACCGCGTCTCCGAATAAACGTATTGAATCAATTTGATATAAAGGCCCTTTTTGTATGACCAAATCTGCACGAACAGCCCCCTCTTCAACTTTTAAACTGTCAAGCATAACCGAAGCAAAAGGGTATCCTGCATCTTCCAGTTTTCTCAGCACACGACTTTTTAAAAATTCGATTTCTGATGGATCAATAACAGCAAGTCTAAATTTTTTTTCATTAAAGCCTGAAGCATCAAGAAGAGGTCTGTCAACCTCTTTAATCCTTAAAGAAAGCCATTTGTACTGTTTACCTAAAAACATATGCACCATCGCTGAATTATCTCCCCAATAAACCGAATCGGCTGAAGCAGACAAATAGCCTTTTTTTCTGAGCTGATCCGGCAATTGCATCATATATAACCGACTCTCTTCTTTAGTAGTAAATAATGTAGTCAATCCGAGGTTCGTGACATCCGACACTGTATCAGTAAATTGATATATCAATCGAAAAGTATCTCTGTCACCCGCATGCAGCAACAGATGAAACGCTACCATAAACAATAACAATAAGCAACACCGTATTCTTTTCACATTGTGGTAATTTGCAGCTTCTAAATTACGTGAACATTGGCGGGTATTTACATCCATATTCCATTTTGTACGCAACGATGCAGGTATTGCAACTTTCACTTCAGCACAAGAACATCTGAAAAAAGCACAATGACCGATGCGCTGGCAAACGAATTGCGCCTTAGGCACAAAGATGGTTTTCTCAACGAAGATATTCATACCATTTATCTCGGAGGAGGCACACCGAGCCTGCTTTCAGAAAAAGAATTAAATTTTTTATTTGAAACCATTTCAGGATTATGGACAATAGATCCACAGGCAGAAATAACACTGGAAGCCAATCCAGAAGACACGGATAGAGTTAAAAGCGTTGCGTGGAAATCGGCAGGCATCAACAGAATAAGTCTGGGTGTACAATCATTATTCGATGATGAATTGAAATGGATGAACCGCGCCCACAATGCCGACGCTTCACAACAATCGATAGATATTTTAAAAGAAACCGGCTTTGAAAAATTTTCTGTAGACCTGATCTACGGAAGTCCATTTATGACCATGGAGCGGTGGGAAGAAACACTGAAGTGGGTGGAGGAGACGGAACTCACACATCTTTCATGCTATGGGCTAACCGCCGAACCCAAAACTCCTTTGGCAAACAGCATTAAAAATAAAAGTATAGCCCCGCTGGATGCAGATAAGATGGCAAAGCAATTTGAAATGCTCATGTCACATGCCGATACACACGAATGGGAACATTATGAAATTTCAAATCTTGCAAGAAAGGGACATCAAAGCAGACACAACAGCAGCTACTGGAATGGTGTTTCCTACTTAGGTATCGGTCCTTCCGCACATTCGTTTGACGGAGAAACAAGGAGATGGAATATTGCAGATAACAAAAAATATGTAGAACAAATAATGAAAGGAACAATTCCTGATGAAATGGAATGGCTGACTCCTGTTCAGAAAATAAATGAAACAATCATGGTAAAAATGAGATGTGTGGAAGGTTGTAATATTTCTGAAATCACAAATCGTTTCGGAGAAGAAAGATCAAAAAGTCTGCTCTCAGCGGCTAAGAAACATATTGACTCCGGTCAGATGATTTTCAAAGAAGGATTTTTAAAGCTAACACGAAGCGGCAAGTTGTTTGCTGACAGCATTGCTGCTGATCTTTTTTTTGAAGAATAATAAATCAGATGAGCGTTTCTTCCAACTCATCGAATGCTTTGGCTGCAGAAACCTTTTCCCATAAAATACGGTACACGGCATAAGCTATTGGCATATCTGCATTAATCTCTTTGTTGATCTCAAACATAGCCCTTGATGCATTATATCCTTCGGCCACCATGTTCATCTCAAGCTGCGCTGCTTTAACCGTCATTCCTTTACCGATCATCGTTCCGAATGTGCGATTACGGCTGAAATAAGAATAGCAGGTCACAAGCAAATCACCCAGATAAACACTTGATGCGTAGTTAGCCGATTTGCGGTAAGGATGCTTGAGTAGCTGTACCCCAGGAATGGATTCCTTGTGCACGCCTACATCCATATTTAAAATTCCGACTTTGCGAAGAAATGCTGCCATCTCATCAGCAGCATTGGCGATGAGCACACTCAGAAAATTATCTCCGTATTTCAAACCATGAGCAATGCCGCTGGCAAGCGCATAAATATTTTTTAAGATGGCGGCGTACTGAACACCATATATGTCAGTATTAACAACCGTATTGATATAATGATTTTTAAAGCAGTCGGCTATTTCATGCGCCCTGTCTTCATTTAATCCGGAGAAAGTGAGGTAAGATAATTTTTCAGAAGCTACTTCTTCTGCATGACAGGGCCCCATAACCGTGAAATATCGGTTAATGTCAAATTGAAATTCGCTTTGCAGGTATTCGTTCAGCAGAAGATTCTTACCGGGCATCAACCCTTTGATGGCTGATACCACATCCTTCTCCGCAAAAACTGACCTTGGCATTCCTGCAAGCATTGGTTCCATATAAGCAGAAGGCACAGCTAGAATTGTTGTTCTGCAAGCGCTGATCGCCTCCTCCGGGTTCAGATATAATGTCAAAAACCGAGTATCAAAAGAAGCAGATTGCAGATAATGCGGATTGTGTTTGTAGCGAATCAAATGATCTCTGATCGATTCATGCCTTACATACCAATGAACCATTACCTGATTATCGGTGAGCATTTTTGCCAATGCCGTTGCCCAGCTGCCACTTCCCACCACTGTAACCATTCTGTATTCTTTTTCTTCAGCTGTACTCATCATAATAAGACGCTAAAATAAAAAAGAATCCCGCGCCATCACGAGATTCTTTTTTAAACATGTTTGAAGCAGATGGATTGCTCTCAATTAACTTCTTACTTACTTCTGCTCATAGACTTCTTCTTTAGAAACCACCTTCACTTTGTCTCCATTTTTAAGCAATTTACTGATGGTGTTGTATGGAGCGCTTACCACCTTCTCTCCGATTTTCAATCCGCTTAAAACTTCAATGTATTCATTGTCCTGAATAGATGTTGTGATGACCACTTTTCTCACAACTCCATCCTGATTCACCACAAAAACAACTTCTTCCAGATCTTCTACATCAGGAGTGGATGAGCCCTCTGCTTCTTCTCCTTTCTGATTTTTTTTATCTGCTGCCTCTTTTGCTTTGGCTTTCTTCTGCTCTTCGTTTTTGTCTCTGGTTGTAACTGCAAGTATAGGTATAGCGGGCACTTGCTCGTGCTTTCTTGTCATAATATCTGCACTTGCACTCATTCCCGGACGAAAAGGAAGCGGATTGGAAGCAAGCAAATCACTGTATGAAGCAGGATCAATACGGATATATACTTTGTAATTGGTAACATCTGCAGAGGTGCCGGCAATTGCTGACTGGGCAGAAGTGCTGCTGCTCGAAATACGCGTTACAACTCCCATGAATTTTCTGCCGCTGTACGCATCCACTTCAATCATTGCGCTGTCACCAATTTTCACTTTTGGAATATCATTTTCACCAACATCTACACGCACTTCAATTTTACTCATATCTGCAATCCGCATCATCTCTGTACCCAAACTGAAACTGTTTCCTGCAACACGTTCTCCTTTTTTAATCGCCATAAGTGATACAATCCCATCCATCGGCGAAATGATGGATGTTCTACTTAGGTTTTTATCAGCTTCGGAAAGACCGGCCTGTGCTCCCTGAACACCAGCTTTCGAACTTTGCACAGACTGCTGAGCTGCTTTCAAATCGGCCTGGGCAGATAAAAACTGCGTTTCTGCCTGCTCATATTCCGCCTTTGAAATTACCTGGTCTGCATATAGCTTTTTCTGACGTTCAAAATTCTGACGTGCCAAGTCAAGACGAACTCTAAACGCCTCGAGATTAGCTTCAATATTGCCAACCTGTGCCTGCTGCTGACTTACAATTGATGAAGCACGATCTCTGGCACTGGTAAGTACATCAGCAAATACACGTGCGAGTAGCTGTCCTCTTCGAACACTGTCTCCTTCTTCCACATACATCTCCACCACTTCTCCGCTGACATCACTGCTTACTTTTCGTTCATCTTCCGGATAAACTTTTCCGCTCGCACTTACCGTTTCAATGATGGTGCGCGTTTTGACTTCCTCAACAGCGACCCGCACCGACTGATCCTTCCCGATAACGCCGTTTTTTTTCAGCACCACCAAGCCTCCAATGAGGACTACACAGCCACCAATAACCCATCCAATTTTTTTACGCATACAAATTTGTATTTTACGTTACTTTAAATTTAAACCAAGACCTTTATAAAATTCCAGCACTTTCATTCTGAAAACATAATCAAACTGATCTGCCAGGAGCTGAATACGTGCGCGGAAAAGATTATTCTGAGAAGTAATCCATTCTATCGTTTGCAACAAACCGGCATCATATCTTTTTTGTGCAAGCTCAAAAGCACGTGCAGATAAAGCTTCTGTTTTTTTACTCGCTTCATAACGAATGCCCGCATTGAGTGCTGACTGGTAAGCCTGATAAATATCATTCTTGAGTTTTTGTTCTGCTTGTTTCTTTATCCATTCTGCATTTTCTATATCATAACGAATGCGACGGTAATTGGTTCTTGCAACGCCACCGTTGAAAAGCGGAACGGATAACTGAACACCTATATTCTGACGAAAATTATCTCCAATTTGTGTATTCCATCCATTCCACATCTCACCTATTGTTTTTTTAGACTGTAAAACCCCAATGATTGGCTCCTGTACGGGGTAGGCATTCCCCCCTATGGATACGATCGGAGAAAAACCGCCATTATCGCGATATCCGAGAAAAACAAAACCATCGAGCTTCGTATTGGGATTTGCAAAATTAGTTCCGATGCCTCCAAACCAATTGAGAGATGGATAAAAACCAGCTTTCGCTGCTTTTAGATTGTACTGCAGAGATTTTATTCTTAATTCATTCACCTGTTGCTGTGGCTGTGTTTGTAATGCAACAGTATATACTTTTTCAGGTGTGAGGTTTTCAAGCCTCTCCACCGGAATACGACTTACCGGCGGTTCTTCAATATCAAAAGGCTCAAAGGCATCAAGGTTAAGTGTAGCTTTTAATGTTAGCAAATTTTGTTCCGCTATCGTCACACTACTGATATAAGCAGAGCTATCTCTTGCATATTGTGCTTCAATTTCAAGTGCGTTTAATTCGGGAAGCTGACCTGCATCAACCCTGAGTCGTGTATCTCTTATGCGCGAACGCGTTATGTCCATCTGATTCTGAGCAATGCGCACCTGCTCTTTAGCAAGAAGCACCTGCAAAAATGTTGTTGCTACTGTGAGTCCGATATCATTTTTCAAACGCTCAACATCTTTTCGTGCGGCAAGCGAACCATATTCGGCACTAAGTATCGTATTACGCAGATTACCCCAATTGTATATCAGTCCGGATACATTCATATTGTACTGCTGAAACAAAAGGGTTGAACTGATAAAAAGGTTTGAGGTAGGATCTACGGCACGTCCAAAGTTGGTACCGGTACTGTTTGTGAATGAAACATTCGGGTATTGAGATAGTTTGTTCTGCTTGTAAGCAAGATCAGCAATTCTGGCCTGAATATCGGCCTGCTTAACCGAAATTGAATTCTCCCAGGCAAACTCAATACAACGGCGTAAATCCCATTTATCCTGACTGCTGGCAAATACAGGAATAACAACAAAAAACAATATCAGCCTCATAAAATGACTACTTAATAATTGCATAAGACAAAAGTAAGGCCTCCTTTATTTTTAAAAGCAAAATTGAGGATGAGGGGTCTGTATGCATTACAAGTTGCGGAAATGACCAATAAATTTCTTTCTGATAAAATAAAGTAAAACGAAAATTCCCAAAAGTCCGGTTCCGGTGATCGCAGACATGGCATCATTCAAAATAATACTGATGCCGACAAACAAATATGCCGCCATAAAGAAAATAACCGGCAACGGAAACCACTTCATTTTATAAACACCTGTGTTTTCTTCTGTTTTTTGTTTTCTTCTGAACCAGAAAATTGTGGCACTGCTCAAAATCATTCCGAAGCAATCGAGAAAAATACTGAAAGAGAGTATCTGTTCAAACTGCTGTGAAAAGAACAGAATCACGACGCAGACCAGGGCAAAAACCGTTAAAGCAGAAGGGAGCACCTCTTTATCATTTTTTTTCGCAAATACCGACGGCAATGACCCGTCAACCCCCATTGCATACATCACACGTGGGTTGCTCATTAAAATCCCGTTGACATATGCCAGTACCCCTAGAAAAAGAAGCGCTGAAAATACGGACGCTCCTGTTGAACCAAACAATTTTTGCACAACCACATAAGCAATTTCTTTTTCATTTTTCATGTTTTCAAACCCAATCACGTTATAATAACTCAGATTCACCAGTAAATACAAGCCGACGATGATTGCGAGTCCGATAAAGATTCCTCTTGGAATATTGACAGAAGGATTTCTTACTTCCTGGCCGAAATTGATTGTTTGCTGATAACCGCCGTAGGTAAAAGAAACAGCTATCAAACTGAGACCCAGACTTTTAATCCATTCCGAACTTGTATATTCTGCAGTTTCAGAACCGGATATTACATGCGATGAAGGAAAGAACAAAGCGCTGATCAATAATAGGATCATAAGAATTTTTATAATCATCAGCACATTTTGCACGAGTCCGCTTAAACGAAGACCGCGCAAATTAATGAGATAAAAAATCAGAATGGCAAACGAACTTAAAATCGCTTTATGTATATCCGTCCATTCTCCCGGAAAAAGACGGAGGATGTAACCGCTTCCAATCAGCGCTACCCCGCTAAGACTTGCAGCATTGCTAACCAGGATCAAACAATTAATTCCGAAAGCGACTGAAGGATGATACACTTTTGCGAAAACCTGATAATAGCCTCCCGTAACCGGAAAACGGCTTCCGATTTCAGCATAGGTAAGCGCACCGCAAAAAGCAATCAACCCTCCAATTAACCAGGCAGAAAAATAAACCGAAGGCGATATAGCCACTTTCGCACTCGTAGCGGCTGTGCGAAAAATGCCCATGCCTATTACCAGACCAACCACGATCATGGTAAATGTAAACAGGTTCAAACGTGTTTTATCGGGATGCGCCATTTAAACTGAAAGATAAATTGTTATTCTTTAATTAATCTGATTGGGTTGATAACCCAAAGATGATATTATCAGAAATCCATTATTTTTAAAAATAATAGTTGTCTTAAAAATGATGTTAATCCAAACATAATTAACTTACACTTGAATTCATCTGTTATCTGTATTATTTTTAATTATGATGATTATAAAAAAAATATTTCTCTTTATTGCCGCTGCCACTTTCCTGATCGGTTGCAGTGTGTTTAATAAACCCAAGGAAGGCTGTCCTTCTAACGGAAAGAATATTGGTGCAGAGCGCATTCTTTCTAGTGAAAAAGTACCAAAGGCAAAAAAATTCAAATACTAAAAATATCTCGATTAGTATTTTTTTTCATCGATACTGTCTAGTATGGTACAATAGCTGATATATCTGTCGGCATCAAACAATCCATTTCTCACCGCATCTTTCACTGCACATCCCGGTTCGTTTAAGTGGAGGCAATTGTTAAATTGACAATCGGGAAGTATCCTTAGCATTTCAGGAAAATAGTGTGAGAGTTCCTGCCTGGAAATATCTACTAACCCGAATTCTTTAACGCCGGGGGTATCAATGATTGCCCCTCCAGAAGGCAGATCAAACATTTCGGCAAACGTAGTCGTATGCATTCCTTTACCGCTCCAGCTACTCACATTTTCGGTGCGTAAATCAAGGCCGGGTAACAATGCATTGATAAAAGTTGATTTTCCTACTCCGGAATGACCGCTAATTAAAGTGATCCTGTTATGCAGGCATTCCACCAACAGATCAAAACCTTGCATTGTATTCATGGAAAGAAGAAATACTTTATATCCGGCATTGGCATAAATATTTCTGAGATGATCGAATAAATCAAGTTCTTTCTGACGATAGATATCCGATTTGTTGAATACAATTATGCCGGGTAAATGGTACGCTTCAGAAGTAATCAGAAAGCGATCGATAAACCCCTGAGAGGTACGCGGTTCTCGTAATGTTGCAAACAGAAGTGTCTGATCGAGGTTTGCTGCAACTATATGCTGCTGATGTTTGCGATGCGGACTCTGACGGTTTATGTAATTTCTTCTCTGATGTATAGTTGAGATGATATAAACCTTTTCATTTTCATTATCCATTTCCATACCAACCTCGTCACCTACTGCAATTGGGTTGGTAGAAGTGATGCCGTCTATTTTAAACTTTCCTTTGATTCTCGCCTGAACAAAATTCTGTTCAGCGGTTTTTACCAAATACCAGCTTCCGGTAGATTTATAGACAACTCCCTGCATAAAGCAAAGTTATACAAATTTAAAAGGCGCAGTTTTGAAGTGCTTATTCATTAACGATAAAACCAAGTGGTCTCAAAAATCTGTGCGTCCCGGGTGAAATTAAGTTTAACTTCGCTAAGAAAACTTTTATAATGAAGATTGGAATTGTTTGCTATCCAACATTTGGCGGAAGCGGTGTGCTTGCTACAGAACTCGGGAAAGCACTTGCAGAAAAAGGGCATCTGGTTCATTTCATCACTTATCAGCAACCTGTAAGGTTAAGTGGTTTTTATACGAATATTTTTTATCACGAGGTCAGAATCCCACATTATCCTTTATTCGATTATCCACCTTACGAAACAACCCTTGCAAGTACAATGGTGGATGTTGTCATGAACAACGACTTAGACCTTTTGCATGTGCATTATGCAATTCCACATGCTTCTGCTGCCTTTATGGCGAAACAAATTCTGCTTAAGAAAGGCAAACGTATTCCGGTAATCACCACCTTGCACGGAACAGATATTACACTTGTTGGGAAGGACAAAACTTTTGAGCCTGTAGTTACTTTTTCAATGAATGAAAGCGATGCACTGACAGCCGTATCAAAAAATTTAAAAGAAGAGACGTACAAGTTTTTTGCCGTTGACAAGGAAATTGAGGTGATCTATAATTTTGTAGACCTTGCGCGCTTTTCCAAAAAGCCGCTCGATGCATTTCGCAAAGCGATTGCACCAAATGGAGAAAAAATTATCACCCATGCATCCAATTTCAGAAAAGTAAAAAGAGTTCAAGATGTGATCAGCATTTTTGCAGGCATCTCTAAAAAAATAGGCGCTAAACTTTTAATGGTTGGTGACGGGCCTGATCGCCCCGAAGCAGAAGAATACTGCAGAATGCTGAAGGTTTGTGATGATGTTCGTTTCCTGGGAAAACAACAGGAGATGGAAGAAATATTAGCAATCTCTGATCTTTTTCTTCTCCCTTCAGAATATGAAAGCTTTGGTCTTTCCGCTCTGGAAGCAATGGCAGCAGGCGTTCCTGTTTTATCAAGTAATGCTGGTGGCCTTCAGGAAATCAATTTACACGGCAAAACAGGATACGTGGCGGAAGTGGGCGATGTTGATACAATGACAAAATACGGAATCGATCTACTTACAGACAAGACGCTTCTTGAAAGAATGAAAGAAGGCGCAAGAGATCAGGCGGCAAAATTTGATATACAGAGAATCGTACCACTTTACGAACAGCTTTATGCACGTTTTATTGGATAACTTATCTGCTTCTCAACCATTGTTGCGGATTTAACATCACCGCTTCTCTTGTAAGAATGAAGTCGAGCTGTCCATCACCCTCAAGATTTGCACCTACCTTCCCGATTACCTGACCGGGTTTCACATCCTGACCTTTGGTAACAGAAGTTGAAGAAAGATTACTGTAAGTCGTAAAATATTTTCCATGTTTCAGCATCACAGCAAACATCCCTCCTACATCAAACACACTCACAACCTCTCCACTAAATACTGCTTTCACTGAAGTTCCCACCGGGCTTGCGAATGTGATAAAATCCTGGCTGCCTGTGATTTTTGTTCCGGGCACCGTATAAGGACCGAAGCCGATTGCTACATACCCATTATCGATCGGATATGGAAGTCTTCCTCTGTTACTTTCAAAGCTGGCACCCAGCTCTAGGTCTTCTTTGTTGTATTCTAGAAAGCTTTGCTGTTGTTTTACAGGCTCCTCTTTT
The DNA here is from genome assembly GCA_046345435.1 of Bacteroidota bacterium. Classification (GTDB taxonomy): domain Bacteria; phylum Bacteroidota; class Bacteroidia; order Chitinophagales; family Chitinophagaceae; genus Lacibacter. Next base: position 1,151 of record JBKDJT010000314.1, on the reverse strand, counting down.
TTTGTAACAGTAGTTGTGCCTGTTGTTGTACCCGTTGTTGATGCTGTTCCGTTTTTCTTTGCCTCTGCTTCCCTCGCGAGACGCTCTTTTTCCTCTTTTGCTCTTCGGTCTCTATCTTCCTTTGCTTTTTTTTCTGCCTCTTTTCTAGCCAGTTCAATTTCTCTTTTTACAACCGCTTTAATTGCTGCTTCAATTTCTTTCGACTGCTTTCTTTTTGCAGCAATCATGTTGTTAATTTGTGTTTCCCTCTTCTTCAGATTTACCACCACCTGATCTTTTTCCTGTTTGTCTTTCATCAATTCACCCATTTCACGGTTCTGATCCAGAAGCACAGTTGTTTTTGCATCCTTATTAATTTTAAGTTCGTTGATCTTCTGACCATATAAGGCCTGGGTTTTTTGTATTGCATCCAGTTGCCTTGCCTGGTAATCGCGATAAGCGCGCATGTAAGCTACCCTTCTGATGGCATCATTAAAACTGGTTGCTGAAAAAACAAAATTCAAAAAATCATAGCTGCTTCTGTTTTTATAGGCATAAACAACACTCTGAGCATAATTCTTCTTTAATTCATCCAGATCTTTCTTTAACCGTATCATTTCACGGTAAGACGAATCGATGTCTCTGTTTATAAAAGAAACCTGTTTGTTAATATCCCCGATAACCTGGTTTCTAAGATTAATTTTTTGCTGAATAAGTGCTAGCTGACCCAGGGACTCCTTTTTTGTTTTTTTAATATTGTCATATTGCTTATTGAGCGACTCAATCTCTTTTAAAGTTTCATTTTTTTTCTTTTCAAGCTCTGCCTTTGTTTGACCAACGACATTTACACCAATAAACAATGCACAAAATAGAATCAGGTTGCGGAGCATAGGAAATTTTTAATTCTAACAAAAATAAGGCCCTTGAGTGAAAAACACACTTTCATCTCTAAGGGAGTCATGTTAAAGTATACGCTTAAACTTCTTTGGTATTGTGAAAGGATATGTTAACTCTTCATTGAACCGGTAATCTTTAAACTTCAGTTTTATGCCGAGTGTACCTTTCGTTGAAATATAGATATCCCGAAAAGTTGAGAAAAATAAAGTATTCTTCTCTTCATATTCTTTATAGGCAATGCTTGCTGTTCGGTTTAAAACGGGACTAATATCATC
>JBKDJT010000313.1:0-2891 GCA_046345435.1 Bacteroidota bacterium | reverse complement strand
ATGCACATCATAGCTTAATAACTTTAATAGATTTAAGTAGTAACACCAATTATTGTAAGAGAGAACTTACTGATTATCCGCGAGCCTTTAAAAGAACATCAATGATTGAAGGAAGCTACAACCATTCTACGGGTTGTGCTCTTTAAGGCATCAGACTTTATTAATTCATTAGAGTAATATCAAAGCTGTCTAATTACAGTAGCATTTCCATTAATTCAGAGGAGATCAACAGCTCCTGAAACGATGCGTTTATCCCTAGATTTCATCATTTACCGAATTTTCGGCGTGGTTTCATCTATATTCTGGAGTTTTAACAGCTCATTGAAATATTCTTTCAATACCTCAATGTTGATTTGTGGATCTTTATTATCGGGGAGAGTTATTTTCATTTCATCTAAAAAACCTAAGAGCTCGGGATGTCTTTTATTCAATGCTTCAATAAGCAGAATGATTTTATCATTCCATTCATGTACCGTTTCCATATCAGCACATTTAATTAGGACATTAAACAATGTCTTTTTCCTTATGTATCAAATTTCGCCATGAGTAAAATCCATCACCGAATTTCAAATAGATGAATAGCATAATAAGAATGATTACAGCGAATATCATTTCGGGACTGTGAAAAGAAGTGTTTTTTGTATTTAACAAAACAAAAATTGCGCCGATAACGATGGGGATCTGAATAAATATTACCATTCTGGTAAACATTCCTATAGCAATAAAAAGCCCACCTAATATATGTATCCAGGGTATGGCTACTTCAAGAAAAGAAAACTTGTCAAGAAAATCAGTTTCAGAAATCACTTGTTTTAGGACTGCTTTATTTCTGACGAAATCAACACCTTTAACAAACAAAGCTCCTCCAAGAATCATCCTAAATAAAAGGACGCCTATCTTTTTGGGCAACTTTGTTTCTTTTATAGCACTTAAACGCTCTGATGAAAGCATGCCATTTTAATTTATCTATATGTATCGCAATTCATATTCAAGTAAGAATGATAAAAATCACCTTTCTATAAAAGATAAGAAGAATGAAAAGATTATTTAGTTTGCAAAAAACTTTACAAATCCAATGCGCGTAAACCTTTTTACTTATTCTTCCAGAAAATTCAGATTTCGTCCGTAAGTATCCGGTAACAATAGCACAGCAACTATTGCGAGAATCCATACAAGTAAACCTACATAAATCAGCGAATTTGTAATACTCGTTATGAAAATTTCCTGTATTAATATTCGCAGAGATTTCCCTGTACTTGATTGTTTGATCGAGTCGTATCCGTAATCTCTTTGACTCATAGAAGTTTATTTTGGCGCCAGAGGGAAAAATTTAAATTCAAAGTAGTATAAAATTCAAAAATCTTGAAGGATCGTGCTTTTTCTAGTTGATACATGTGAAAAAATCCACCAGAATATTTGGTATAAACGATTGAATTTCAATTTATTCGATTCAATCTAACTCTTCAATTTGCCACGATGAAAAGGAATTGTCTGAAAAATAGGCATCTAAAAACGACATAGCCGTATATTTAATGCGTGGGTTTTCGGATGGTTTCTATTTTAGAAAGATAAGAAGGCAGAGAACGTATGCGAAAAATAGCTTTACTGTTGCACTTATTGTCTTTGACTTTAGGTGCATTTATTTATCTCTGTTTTAGGAGCAGGGACATAAATGTATTTCGGTGGCTGGATGGTTCATTTTTGGAAGGGCCGGTTGACCAAATTTATAGGGTTTGTTATCCTTTCAAATCACAGTTTCCTGAGTGGTTTATTTATTCCCTGCCAGATGGACTCTGGTTGTTTTCATTTTATTGTTTGATGTATTTACTGTGGGGGGAGGGTTTGTTTGAGAGGAAAACTATTTGGGTTGGGGGCTTGGGGATTCTTCTTATTTTCTTCGAATTTTGTCAATTATTTAATTGGATGCGGGGGACATTTGATCAGAAAGATTTGTTTTTTTATATACTCGCATCCATTTGTATAATTCTTATTTTTTACATACCAATTAAAATCAAATCAAATGAACAGAACAGTACTTAAAACAATTGCTACGCTAATGGTCTTTGCTTTTTTTCTTTTTCTTGGATTTGCTAGTGAAGATCCTGAACCGCCGAAGCCAAAAAGAAATACATCCTATAATTTGGAAGAAGCTTGTGGTAATTTGAAAAACAGATGCCTTAATATGTTCAGAAAAAAACTGCCAGAGATGGTACGGATACTAAGAGAAATGGACCGAAATCAGAGTGATGATGCACAGAGTTTAATGAGTACATTGGAAGGAATTGTGATTCTGCAAGATTTACAGGAGCTGGAACAAAATCTGGAAAAATATTGTCCCTCCGAACATGAATCATATAAAGCACAAGTAGGGTTAATGCTTCTTTTTGAATTAGGGAAGTCCAATAACTAAAAAAGAAAGTGTTTTCAATTTGGCTTGATGTTGGCAGGTGTCTACATCATGCTTGGCTGGAATAACTTTCACGCCCAAACTCTATGCATGCGCTGTTGATTATGTAGGGGTAAGCTACCCCTATTTTAGGGCCACTTAGAATTAGAGTTTTCAAATTTATGTTTTTCATACTTAACCGCTTTATCCACGACCCGCTGTTCAGACACGACAATAACCCAATGTGGAAGCCTTTTTTTTAAAATTAATTGAAAAAATCCTGTAATTATTTCAATAAGTTCAACCCTTCATCTTTTTAATAGTTACATGTTTAATCATCATACTATAGCTGCATTTTTATTCAGCAAGGAGAAATATATAGGGAAAGAATCCATTTTAAATTCTTTTTCTTATTTTCAAACTTCAATTGAAATATTTTTATAAGTAATGTGGCTAATATTTATTTATTAATAAACTAGACTTTAAGTAATGAGACATGTAATAT
>JBKDJT010000312.1:0-2662 GCA_046345435.1 Bacteroidota bacterium | reverse complement strand
TTGTTTATCATAAAATTTTTGTAATTCATTTTTAGTTATATTTGGATTTACTTCCTGTATTTTTTCATATATTTTATTGATATTAGTTAAGCCTTCTTTTTTATCGTAAAATATCTTTTTAAAATCTTCCATATATATTATTATTTGAGATTAAATTATTAGTATCTATTTCCTTTAGAAATATTACAATGATGACAACATAATTGGCAATTTGTTATTATATGTGCTTTACTGTTATCAATTCTATCAACTGTAATATTTGATACAACATTTGAATCTTCATTTACATATAATTCATAATGTTTTTTGCAAAATGGACAATATAAATTTTCTTCCATTTTTTCATGTATCCATTCAACTGTTATATATTCATTAATATTATAATCTCGATTTGCTTTTTTATCTTGATTTTTATACGAATCAATTTTATTCCTCAAATATAATTTAAGTCTTGATTGTGTTAAATTTTCAATTTCTTTATTTGAATGGATAAATATTGATACATCGCTTAATTTTGTCACTTTCGTCAATGCTGTCCATAAAAATTTTCTGTCGACATATGGTGTATTTGAATCAAACACTGTTAATTTTTTATTTTTCGTGATACCTTGCACACTGTCACAAGTTACTGCATATGGTAATTTAAAATTACTATTTAAAACTGATGGTGGAAATTTATGGGTTATATTATCAATTTCATTAACAATTGTTATCTCCTTTGGTGTCATCTTTGTTATTTTATATGTGTAATTCGTAGTTAATTTATTAATCTTATCATATTTACGACATATAATATTTTGTCCAACTTCATATTTAACAGTTTTCTTTAAAATATTTTGTTGTATATGGTCATTTACATAATCACATCTAAAATTAAATAAACATACATTTAATTCACTTGTAACATCTTGAATTTTATAAACTTTATTCAATCCATATTTATCGCAAATTGATTCAATTGATAAATTATAATTAAATATATCTTTTTTCAATTGTTTAATTATTTGTTTGTCTTTTTCATCTTTGAAACGTTTAATATCTTCTAATAATATCTGATTTTCAAATATTAAATTCATGCACTTATCCAAATATAGAGAATTATTAAATTCAACTGGGGGACGTTGATCACTGTCACCTGTTGCTAAAAAGTATTTTTCAGGATATAAATTTATTAATTCATCAATTTTTTTAAGTTGTTTAGGTTCATATAAAAATATTTCGTCAAATACAATTGTTTTATATTCAGAAATATCATATGGTTTTAATAATTTTGTTTCTTCATTTGAACCAAATAAACCGAATAATTTCGCATATGTTATTGTGTCATTTCCATCTGTTCGCAATTCTTGGCATAAAGTATTATATGGACAAACGAATAAGGCTTTATTATCAAAATATTTGCATAATGTTGATTTTCCAGTACCTGGATACAAACCTTTCACCAAAAATAATTTATTTTTTTCTTTGATATATTCGTTAATTGTTTTGGTATTATATTCGTCATCAAACATTTTAATCTTTGGTGAGAAATCATTAAAATCGATTAATTTGTTTTCAACAATTTGAATTTTTTGATTTGGTAAATGCTTATCATATTCAAATTTAAAATCACCGATATTATTTGACATTGGAAAATTTGATTTCACAATTTTATAATCACCTTCGAAATATATGCAGTCTGTTTTAATTCCTCTGACTTTTAAACCTAAATTATTTAATTTATCGTATTCACTCAATAATTTTAATCTCTGGTTTAAATATACCATTTCTTTTATGGGCAAAAATCCATTAACCAAATCTTTTTTTTCTGATACTTTGACCAAATATAATTTTTCATTTTCATTTCTCAATGCTAATAAATCACCCTTATATTTAATATTGTAATAATTGGCTTCATTATATTCATTGAATATTTTTGATATTTCTCCTTTATTGGTTTTCTTTTCTAATAATCCAATTGTTATAACGGCAATAGCTTTTTTATGTGACATTTTCAATTTATCATTTTCAAATAAATTTTTTGTTGGAGTTGAAAAATCAACATCTTAAATTTTTAAAGGATTTCTCACATATAAAATTTTATATTCAATGTTTTCAATTTGTTTTAATACATATCCAAAAGTTCTTGTATATTTCTCATTAAATATAATTGCTGTTCTTTCATCTGTGCTTTTTACTTCAATAATATACTGGGATAAATCTTGAATTTCTTGATTGTTATAAACCTCATAGACATCAAAATAATTAAATTTTGGTATTTTGTTAATTTTCATTAATGAATCGGGGTAAGCTTTATTTTCATCAAGACCAAAATATTTTAAACCACTATATTCTCCAAAGTATCCAATTACATTATTAATTTTATATTTATTTTCAATTTCAATCACTGACGGATGATATTCAGATATATATTGACTTTTAATTATTGATTGATAATAATCATTATATGCATTTTGATAATTTTGATATTCTTCTAAATCCATAAAACTTAATATCATTCCATGAGTATTATTATTATCATTTGCAATTATTTGGATATTTGTCTTATTTAAATATAATGAAATTTTATATAATGAATCATTAAATTGCACTTTTGGAAAATATCCACCTTTGATTAATTCAAATAATACATGAGTTAAATTTTTTCTGAAATCACTAAATA
>JBKDJT010000311.1:0-3910 GCA_046345435.1 Bacteroidota bacterium | reverse complement strand
CAGTTGGTCTGAAAAAACGCTGCTCAGATCGAAAGCGAAGCTGAAATTCAGTTCCATGTTTCCCCTCAAATTTCTTCAGTAGCTCCTGCCAGGTACGAAATTCATAACCGAATTCATCATTTTCTTTATTAAATGATGTACGTGTAAAGAAGAAAGCCGTTCCGGCTGTAATTGAAAATGTTGGCTTGATAAAAAACCGAATACCCGGACGATAGAGATACTGAGAAGAAGCTGGCCCCCAACCGAGTGTGCGATAACTCGCATCATTGTGTATCTGCCAGCGAGAACTGAATGAAACAGGCATATTTATGGTAGTCCATATCCCTTCCACCGGCCTTTGCTGAGCAAAGGTTATTGAGATCTGAAAACAAACAATAAATGTCAATACCCTTCTCATCCTCAATATTTCATTTCATTGATCCATGCTGTTGCATTTCTTGCTGCATAGCTGATAATCATGTTCGCTCCACTACGTACAAGAGATGTCCATACTTCCAAATGTGCTGCTTCTCTGTTCAGCAACCCCTTCTCCGCCAATAACTCAATGGCAGCATATTCACCGCTCACATGGTAAGCAGCAAGAGGACGATTTGTTTGCAGATGCAAAGCTGCAATAACATCCGTATATAGTGCTGCCGGCTTCACCATTAATATATCCGCACCTTCTTGTTCATCACGTAGCGCACTTGCAATTGCATCTTTACCGTTTAATGGAGATATCTGATATGTTTTCCTGTCCTTCAAAGCTGCTTGTCCCGGAGAAGAGTGACAGGCATCACGGAAAGGCCCATAAAACTGAGAACTAAACTTCGCTGCATAACTCATAATAGCACGATCATCAAATCCATGCTCATCCAGTTTAGAACGTATTGCAGCAATGCGCCCGTCCATCATATCACTGGGTGCAATGCAATCTGCACCGGCCTTAACTAGTTCAAGGGCATAGTTAGACAATACCCCCACCGTTGGATCATTCAGCAATTTTGTACCTTCTTTGTTGAGTATGCCGCAATGACCATGTGTAGTATAACTACAGAGGCAGAGATCTGCAGCTAACCATACTTTATTTCCAAATTTTGTACGTATAGTTTCAAATACCCGAACGGCAAATGAAAAATCAAACTGTTCGGCTGATCGGCGAAGAGGAACAGGAAAAATTAAAAATTTTGAAACTCCGGATTTCAGATCTTGCTCTATTGTTATTAATACAGTTTCAAGTGTATCTACCCGCACTCCATTCAAACCTTCAACATTTCTTGGCTCTTCTATTCCCTCTTCCACAAACAATGGCTGAATGAATTGTCTGGCCGACAACCTTATATCGGCTGTCAGTTCACGGATCGCTTCTCCGGCTCTCAGGCGACGCTGGTTGAATGGATATTGCGCTTGCGCCATGAAAGAAATGATTGAATGGTTGGAAAAATTACCGGATCAATGCCGGCATTTCTAAGCAGAGCAGCTGTTTCACCACCCGGACAGATATGAATGATATTTTCGTTTATGCTTTTACGATAGTTTTCAAACTGTGAGAAGCTGGTCCAGAAAATCGCTTTGACATTCGATATACGTTCTGCCACTACATTATTCTCCTGCGGAAGTAACCGATAATTGGAAACAGCTTTAGTTCCCTTCTGCATCCATCTTTTTGCGGCTTCTTCATGGGTGAGTATAACAACTTCTGAAGAATAAATATTGAATAATGGCATTTGCCATACTGAAGACAATGTCTCAAATCCCAAACCATCTGCGCTTCCTTCTACCCAAATTCCCCTCCGCGCGAGCTCCTTCCATGTTTTAGACCCGGAAGCCCATACTTTTTTTGATTGCAAAAAAGTTGAAAGCCCTTCCTGTTGCAATGCTTTATAGTTCGCAACAAAAACACACTCTTCATCAATCTTCGGAACTTTATCTGTCCATTCATAGGTAAAGAAATCGCGCATGAAGTCGGTGGTTGAAAACAACTCCTGCTCTGATATAGTGATCTCGGGCAAGGTCTCCCATTGCTGAAATATATTACCTTTTGAATCCTCCCCCGCAGCATAAATTACAGATGTAGTATGAGCAGGCTTAATGGTAGCGACACCAAACTTCTGCAAACAACCGGTCCCGTATTCATAAGCCTTCTTCTTCTCAAGAGAAGCTTCCAGCCATAATTGTTCATCATTTATCGATTTCAACAAATCAACTGCTTCTGCATTCAACGGATCTGCCTCCACTACAATCGCAGCCTGACAAGGAGCAGGCACACATTCAATTAATGGCAATAACATCGTCGGCTTCCCTTCGAGTAATGACTTGATTGAAACTTTATACCTATCTGATTCTTTTTCTTCATCGCGAAGTAAGCGATTCAGTCCAGCAGTTGCGAGAATTGTTCCATCATATTTTCCATCTTGAAGTTGCTGCAATCTTCCTTCTACATTGCCACGTATAGACCTGACTTCTATTTCAATGGGATGCCCGAATTGAGGGAGCGCACTTTTTAAGAACCCGATCGCCATTTCCTCTCTTCTTGGAGAACAGGTACCAATCACAATTTTTTTACCAGTACGTAATTTTTCATGTATAGATGGATGAAAGATTGCCAGGTCTCGCACATCATCTCGGTCTACAACGGCAAATGCATCATGACTGAAAAAATGAGGAGCGCTCATGTCTTTCAAAGAATGTACTGCAAACTCTGCCTCGCCCTTCCGTAATGACTCACTGATTTCCTGTGTAAAAAAATCGCTCCCGTCAAGCGAAGACAAAGGCACATTTAGTTCGCGGTCACCACGGCTGCTTCTGCCAATGATCTCGACTTCTAACTCAGGAAAAACTGCACGTATTTTAGTACGCACCAGCTCGCCCTGGATCATACTTAGGCGACTATGCCTGCAAATGATGCGTACCTTCTTCAATGAAAATCTTTTTTAAACTATTCACGAAATGTGTTGCCTGTTCGCGGTTATGCCTTGCCGTTACAATTAAACGTAGGCATTCCTCTCCGACAGGCACAGTTGGATGATTGATTGGCTGAACATAAACTCCGTATTCATCCAGTAAACGATCTGCAATTCGTTTGCATCGAGCCGCTTCTCCAATGACAATCGTTGTAATATGAGATTGATTACGTTTCCAGGAAATTCCTGCTTCATCAAGTAATCTACGAAGATAGGTTACCAGTCCATGCATCGATGTTCTTAAAGCAGACGACTGCCTGATCAATTGAATACTTTTCTCCGCAGCAGCACAGATAGCCGGAGGAAGAGAAGTGGTAAAAATGAATCCGCTTCCGAAACTCCTTATAAAATCAATGAAATGTTGAGTGGCAGTTATGTATCCACCTATAACTCCCACCGATTTTGCCAGCGTTCCGTTAATGATATCTATCTGATCAAGTACATCTTCTTGCGCACAAATGCCTGCACCGGTATTTCCATATAAACCAATCGCATGCACTTCATCAATGTAAGTGATTGCATTGTATTTTTTTGCAAGATGTATAAATGACTTAACTGGAGCAATATTTCCGTTCATGCTATAGACCGACTCAAATACAATTAGCTTAGGTGTTACTGCCGGAACTTGCTGAAGTAATTCTTCTAGATGTTCCGGATCGTTATGTCTGAAGATAATTTTTTTATTTCCGGCTGAACGCATACCCTCTATCAGCGAAGCATGATTTCGTTCATCAGAAAAAAATACCAAGTCAGGAATTTGTCTCCCCAGTGTTTGCAATGCAGTCAAATTAGCCAGGTAGGCACTTCCAAATATCAAGGCGGCTTCTTTTTGATGCCACGCGGAGATAGTTTGCTCGAGTGATTGGTGTTGCTGCGTAGTGCCGGAAATATTTCGGGTTCCGCCGCTACCGGTACCGCTCTGATGCGCCACAAAGGACAATTTTCCAATCACATCCTCTTCCACACTC
>JBKDJT010000310.1:0-9197 GCA_046345435.1 Bacteroidota bacterium | reverse complement strand
CAACCGGGTCAAGGTGGCGCACAACTTCAAAACAAACCACCTATACAACTGAATCCGAAAGATACTGTTGGAAAGAGCAAACGTTATGTTGCGCGTTTGATAAAAAGAATAGACAGGAAAGCTGCAAAGCAAAATAACTCTGACCCGCAGCAGGTAAACGGATTATTGCGTTTCTCAGGAAAGCTGCTGACGTCTCTTAAAACAATCAACATCAACTACAACGAAAGTTTCAACTCGCGTTTACCCGGTTATGTAGATAGTCCAAGATACATTGGCAACAACTGGGGAACACGTGCGCCGGGTCTTGATTATGTTTTTGGCCGACAACCGGACACAGCCTGGTTAAGAAGTGCAGCACTTAAAGGCTGGGTTACCAATAATCCTGAATTTAATTTTCTTTTTACGCAGAGTTATAAACAAGAGCTGAAAGTAGATGCAACATTAGAACCTTTCAGAGATTTTACAATAGACGTAAACCTTACCCGTTCTTTCAGCAAGAACTATTCCAGCTTATTTAAAGACACAGTTGGTACAGGTAAATTTGCAAACCTCAATCCCTATGCCGGTGGAGGTTTCGATATTTCATTCATATCATTCCAGACTATGTTCCGGAAGTATTCTCCAACAGCTCCCGGTGAATCATTCCTGGAATTTGAGAAAAACAGATTGATTCTTTCGCAGCGACTTGGTTTGCTGAATCCTTATAGTCCTGGACAGAACCCTGATCAGTACTATAAAGGATACGGGCGTTATGCACAGGACGTATTAATTCCCTCCTTCATTGCCGCATATACTAATCAGGATCCGTTGAAAGTGGGACTTATTGATCAGTCGAACCGAAAAATAAATGACAATCCATTCAAGCGTTATTTGCCAATGCCCAACTGGCGACTGACATATAATGGTTTAACAAGGTTGCCGGGGCTGGATAAAATATTTACCAATTTCAGCATCACTCATGGTTACAACAGCAACATGAGTATGAATAACTTTACATCTGCTTTGCTGTATGCAGACCAGCTTGGATTAGGGTTCCCATCATTTGTGGATACCATTTCTAAAAATTTTGTTCCTTTCTTCCTGGTTCCGAATGTGACAATCAGTGAAAAGTTTTCTCCGTTGATTGGCATGGATATTCAATTTGCCAATCAGTTAAGTTTCAAATTTGATTATGGAAGAAGTCGCACAATTAGTTTGAGTCTGATTGATTTTCAGGTGAGTGAAGTTCGAAGTGTTGATATCACTTTTGGGGCAGGATGGAGAAAGCGCGGATTGAAACTGCCGTTTAAAATTCCATTTACAAAGAATAGTTCCAAGACTTTGGAGAATGATATCAATTTCCGTTTCGATATCACTTATAAGGATAATGCGATTGCCAACAATATTCTCGATCAGCGCAATACGATTCCAACTGGAGGCCAGAAAGTGATCAATATCAATCCTTCTATTGATTATGTACTCAACACACGTATCAGGCTTCGTTTGTTTATGGAACAAAGCAGGGTAATCGGTTATATTGCAACACCACCTCCGGTTGTGAATACACGTGCAGGATTACAGGTGAATATTAGTTTGGCACAATAGAAGTTGTTAGTTGTTTGTTATTAGTTGTTAGTTATTGATTTTATCATCTATAACTAATAATCAAGAACTATCAACTTATAAACTTCAAATTGCGTTTGATGCCTTGCCATTTTGTTCGTTTCAATGGAGAGTCCCTGAAAACGATTTTAAAAGTTTCTTCACTCATATCCTCCCATTGCCCTGAGGTCAGATTGAGAATTTCAGGTATCGGCGTAAATTTAATTTCATTCGTAGGTTTACTAAAACGATTCCATGGACAAACATCCTGACAAGTATCGCATCCGAACATCCAACCTTCAAACTTATTTTTCATTTCATCAGGAAGAAGCATATCCTTTAGCTCAATTGTAAAATAGGAAATGCATTTACTACCATCCACAACTTTATCAGGAAGTATGGCATCAGTCGGGCAGGCATCTATACAACGCGTACATGTTCCGCAAAAATCATTCACGAAAGGCGAATCGTATATAAGAGGCAAATCACAGATTAAAGTAGCGATGAAAAAAAATGATCCTTGCTTCTTGTTAATTAAATTACCATTCTTGCCAACCCATCCAACTCCGCTTTTTACAGCCCAGCTTCTTTCCAGGACAGGCGCGCTGTCAACAAAACCTCTGCCGTTGATGTCTCCTATCTCAGACCTCATAAAGTATAATAACTCATTTAATTTTTCCCGAATTACGTGATGGTAATCATGGCCGTATGCATATTTTGAAATGCGTGGGCTTTCTTCTTTTTGTTGTTGATCAGGAAAATAATTCAATAAAAAAGTAATCACAGATTTGGCGCCGGGCACAAGCAATTGTGGATTGACACGCATATCGAAATGATTTTCCATATACTTCATTGTGCCATGCATACTTTTATTAAGCCAGCTTTCAAGACGACGGGCATCATCTGTCAGCATTTCAGCAGCAGCAATTCCGCAATAGTCGAAACCAAGTGCAATTGCCTTTTCTTTAATCAGTTTTGTATGGAGAATTGAACCAGTCAATCAAATCAATATTAATAATCTTACAGCTATAGATTAATTGCTGAAAACTGTTTGTGTAATATTTCTAAGTGATAGGTAGCGTTCCTGTCTGCCTTTATGCTGCAGGTTGTATACAAATAAGAAGCCGGCAATTTTATTTTTATTGTCGATCCACGGGAAACTGCCAAACAATCCCGGACTACTAACAAGCATGGCTCTTTCAGAGTCGGGCATTGCATCCTTTCTTGGTGCAATGGCCAGAGGAGGATCTGCGATCCATTCCCCAAAACCATAACCCCAGTTGCCTGCTTCGTCCGGCCTATATGCAATAATACAATCCTGTGTGAGTTTGTTCTTTTGCATTTCCTGAATCAGTGCTTTGCTGATGATTTGTTTTCCTTCAAACTGTCCTTCCTGCAATATCATCGTCAGAAAATTCATGTAATCCTGTGGAGTACTCCATGCGCCTCCGGCTGCAAGTGGCAGTCCGTTTTTACCAAAGTCGGTATTTTTCATTTTTAATGGTTCTGCAATTCTTTCGTGAAACAGCGTCTCGAAATCTTTCTCGGCGATGGTTTCCATTACTGCAGCAAGTATTTGAAAGCCGGTGTTACCATAGCGAAAAACTTTTCCCGGCTGTTCTTCTACAGGCATCTTTGCAACCATTTCAATGTACTCATTCATTGTTTTAAGCTTTTGAAACGCCATCAGGCTTTCTCTTAGAGCACTTTCTTTCAGGCCGGTTGTGTGACTCAGACAATGCCATATTTTTATATGCCCTTTTCCAGCCTTACTTAAAGCAGGAATAAACTTGCCAACAGTGTCGCTTAAACGAAGTTTTTTTTCATCGATAAATGTCATCACAAGTGCTGCTGTCAGCCATTTGCTTGCACTTGCTATTTTTTCTCTGGTTGTATCATTAAAGTCACGAAGCATTTCTTCATCTTCCACCCCCTGAACCCGTGCTCTTATCTTTCCGGCATTTTGTTGTTTTTGGGTCATATTGTTGAATGACTTGTTATAAACAATTTTACCGTCTTTATAGATCATTAAAACGGCCCTGCCTCCGAGTTCCGGTAGGTTTTTAGTCATCCAGTTGTCAATTTCAATCGTATTGTTTTGTGCATGCAGAGACTGAAATATTAGCAGAGAAACTGAAAGTAGGCTGACTAGTAGTCGCCGTGATAATGAAAAAACTGACATTCTTTCTGTTTTTATGATTTGGAAATGGATTTGTGCCAATTGTAATATATAGTATATCAAAGATAGGGTAAGAAGTTCCCTGTCATTTAAAACACCTTTGTTAAAATCAAATTTATGAATCTCGGAAATTTCACAGTCAAAGCAACAGAAGCCATACAGCAGGCACAACAGCTTGCTTTCAATGAGCAGCACCAGTCAATCGAAACAGAACATCTGTTGAAGGCGCTTTTGACACAGCAGGATTCTCCTGTTGAATATCTGCTCAAAAAAAATAATGTCACAATTAATCTAGTTCAGCAAAAACTTGAAGAAGCACTTGGGAAGCTGCCCAAAACAAATGCAGATCCAGCCCAGGCAATAGGACGTGAAGCCAACAATGCAGTACTAAGAGCGGGATCCGTATTAAAGCAATTCGGTGATGAATTCGTAACACCGGAGCATCTGCTGCTTGCAATTTTACAAGGCAATGATTCAACATCACGCATACTTAAAGAGGCGGGATTAAATGAAAACGGATTGGTTGCAAGTATCAAAGAGTTAAGAAAAGGAGGTGCCGTTAAAAGTCAGACACAGGAAACCCAGTTTAATACCTTAAATAAATATGCAAAGAACCTAATTGAACTGGCGCGTCAGGGTAAGTTGGATCCTGTGATCGGAAGAGATGAAGAAATCCGTCGAACACTTCATATCCTCAGCAGAAGATCAAAAAATAATCCTATTCTCGTTGGCGAACCGGGCGTTGGTAAAACAGCAATTGCTGAAGGACTTGCCATGCGAATTGTGAATGGTGATGTGCCGGATAATTTAAAGTCGAAAGTGATTTATGCACTCGATATGGGTCAGCTCATAGCCGGAGCCAAATACAAAGGAGAATTTGAAGAGAGGTTGAAAGGGGTTGTGAAAGAGATCAGTGCAAGCGAAGGAGAGATTATATTATTTATAGATGAAATTCATACGCTAGTTGGGGCAGGAGGGGGAGAAGGAGCGATGGATGCGGCAAACATTCTGAAGCCGGCACTTGCAAGAGGAGAACTGCGCGCAATAGGAGCAACAACGCTGAATGAGTACCAGAAATATTTTGAAAAAGACAAAGCGCTGGAGAGGAGGTTTCAGAAAGTGATGATTGAAGAACCCGACATGGAAGATGCGATTTCTATTCTAAGGGGTTTGAAAGACCGTTATGAAACACACCATCATGTTCGAATTAAAGATGAAGCCATTATTGCTGCAGTTGAACTGAGTACCAGGTATATCACCGATCGTTTTCTGCCGGATAAAGCGATTGATCTGATAGATGAAAGTGCTGCGAAGTTGCGTCTTGAAATGAACAGTATGCCCGAAGAGCTCGACAAACTGGAGCGTCAGATTCGTCAGCTTGAAATTGAAAGAGAAGCAATAAAAAGAGAAAACGATGAATTGAAATTAAAAGAACTTTCAACAGAGATAGCAAATCTTTCGGTTGAGAGAGATACTTTAAAAGCTAAGTGGAAAGAAGAGAAAGATGTGGTTGATAAACTTCAGCTTTCTAAGTCGAATATCGAACAACTAAAATTACAGGCTGAACGAGCGGAGAGAGAAGGCAATTACGGCTTGGTCGCTGAAATTCGCTATGGGAAAATTAAAGAAGAAGAAAGCAAAATCGCAGAACTTTCAGCCCATTTGTCTGTTACATCAGAGAAGAGGTTGCTCAAGGAAGAAGTGGATGCAGAAGATATTGCCGAAAACATTTCCAGAATGACGGGCATACCTGTTGCAAAAATGATGCAGAGCGAACGAGAAAAACTGCTTCATCTGGAAGATGAGTTGCATCAGCGGGTGGTTGGTCAGGAGGAAGCCATTACGGCTGTGGCTGATGCGATTCGCAGAAGCAGAGCCGGCTTAAGTGATCCCAAAAAGCCGATCGGTTCTTTTATCTTTTTGGGAACAACAGGGGTGGGTAAAACTGAGCTTGCCAAAGCATTGGCGGAATATCTGTTTGATGATGAAGGGATGATGACCCGCATCGATATGAGTGAGTACCAGGAGAAGCATACGGTATCCCGTCTGGTAGGTGCTTCTCCCGGCTATGTTGGATATGATGAGGGTGGGCAATTGACGGAGGCGGTTCGCAGAAAGCCATACAGCGTGGTGTTGCTGGATGAGATTGAAAAAGCTCATCCGGATGTTTGGAATGTGCTGTTGCAGGTGCTGGATGATGGGCGACTGACCGACAATAAGGGTAGGGTGGTGAACTTTAAGAATACGATTATCATCATGACCAGCAACCTTGGAAGTCAGCTCATTCAGGATGCTTTTGAAGGGGTTTCGGAGAAAAATGTTGAAGAGGCCACCACTAAAGCGCGTGTTGAGGTAATTCAGCTGCTCAGGCAAACCATTCGTCCCGAATTTTTGAATCGTGTGGATGAAATCATTATGTTTGCTCCACTGCTGAAGAAGGAAATACGCTCAGTGATCCGGATCCAGCTGAACAATCTTCAAAAGCTGATCGCAGAATCGGGTATTCAACTTGATTTTACTGATTATGCACTTGATTTTCTGGCAGAAAACGGGTTTGATCCACAATTTGGCGCCAGACCACTCAAGAGGCTTATTCAGAAGGAAATTGTGAATGCCCTTAGCAAAAAGATCCTTTCCGGTGCGATTGATAAATCCAGGCCGGTAGTGGTTGATGTCTTTGATGGTCTGGTTGTTTTTCGAAATGATCAGGTCACAGCCGCAGGGAAGGAGCTGAATAGCAAAGCAACTGTCTGATGAAGAAAAAAATATACAACCAACCAGCTGCTGAGAGGGGAGTTTGTAAAGATTAAAAATTTAAAAAATTAAGTAGAAAAATTATGGCACAGAGTAAAGCACAAGTGGTTGAAATTATACCTACTAAAGACATTTGGGTTGGCGACAAACAAGCACCTGTAAAATTGGTGATGTACGGAGACTATGAAAGCGAGGCTTGTTCAAAGGCAAATGAAGTAGTAAATCAGGTGATGGAAAAATATGAAGGGAGGGTTCAGTTTAATTTCCGTCATTTTCCTTTAACCAAAATTCACCAGCGGGCTCATAAGGCAGCAGAAGCATCAGTAGGCGCTGCTCAGGAAGGGAAGTTCTGGCCGATGCACAATTTATTGTTCGAGCATCGCCGTCGTCTTGGAACCATTAGTCTGAAAGAATATGCCAAAGAAGCCGGGGTTACTGATAAAAACTTTCTGACTAAACTGGTTGATTCTGTTTATGGATGGAGTGTACGCGCTGATTTACTTGAAGGGGCTGATAAGGGTATCAGGGATGTACCTGTTTTTTACCTGAATGGTGAAATGTATAAGGGGTCAGTTAATTTAAACTCACTCAGCAAAGAAATCGACTCTTTGTTAAAAAAACAGAAAGCTCCTGCTACTAAAACGGCTCAGAAAAAAAGAGCATAGTCAAAAAGATAAATTTTAGGAAAATGCTGCATCAGATCCGGTGCAGCATTTTTTATTTCAAAATTTGCCAATTAACTTGTTTGATTTTATTTCTTTGTATGATGACAGATGTTTTCTTAAATAGTGATCTCGGGCTGGTTGAAACACAAATATGGTCCATGATTGAAAAAGGAGTATCTTCTTTCAGAGCACCTTTTCATTATTTAACTGTTGCAACCATCGCTCAAGATAAACCAGAGTTGAGAACTGTTATCCTTAGAGATGCAGATAAGCAAAAAAGGGAAATTTCCTTTCATACTGATGCGCGTTCTCCTAAAGTTGCCCAGCTAAAGAATAGCAATACTATTAGTTTACTTTTTTATGATTCGGAGAATCGTATCCAGCTTAGATGTTCAGGAGAAGCTATTTTACATTACAAAGATGCACGTGCTGAACTTGCGTGGAAAAAATCAAGATTGTCGAGCCAATTATGTTATACAAATCTTTTGCCATCAGGGGCAGATCTGACGGCACCTGAATTGATAGATTTAAGCAGAACAGATGTGTCTGAAGATGAACTTGAAAAAGCATATGCTAATTTTCTTGTGGTCACTTCAAAAATCAATGAAATTGATTGGCTTTTTTTACATCACAAAGGCCACAGGAGGGCGAGGTTTGATTATATAAAAAATTGCTTTCAATGGAAACAGGTATGATAAGAGAAGCTTCATCTTATATTCAGAAATTAAATTTACAGCCTCATCCTGAAGGCGGGTATTTTGCTTCGGTTTACAGAAGTCGGGAAGTGGTTTCTGCTGCTTCACTTCCTGATAGATTTTCTGCCGACCGGTTATTTTCCACTTCAATTTACTTTCTGCTTGAAGGAAATCAATATTCGGCTTTTCATCGTATAAAGAGTGATGAATTATGGCATTTTTATGATGGCATCCCTTTAAATATCTATGTGATACATCCCAATGGAGAAGGAGAGATACTTAAGCTGGGAAGAGATCTTGAAAACGGAGAATCGCTTCAACAGGTAGTGCCGGCAGAAAGCTGGTTTGCTTCAAAACCTGTTGATTTAAATGGGTACACCCTTGCAGGATGTACAGTTGCTCCCGGTTTTGATTTTGCTGATTTTGAAATGGCTGATAAATCGGAACTTATGTCTGTTTATCCGCAACACAGTAACTGGATAAAAGAGTTGTGTGTTGGCAGTATTTAATAATTGAATTATTTAAATTAGTCTCTTACGCATCGAACAGCAAAACCGTTCCCTTTTCTAAATGCAAAAAGATTGATATTGCCATAGGAGTATCCCATATCAATGCCCCACGCAGTTTCAGCTCCGTGTTCTTCATTCACCCACCAGTAACCAAATCGTTTGACTCCTTTAAAGTTAGATGAGAAATCGCGGCTGCCTGAAGGTTTTGCAGCGAATCCTGTCATGCTGCTTCCGTTTCCATTTTCATGCCATCCGGTAGTGTCTTTGAGTATGGCACCTGCTTTTTGATTGCCGCCTATAAAGTTGAACATCCGTGTCCATTCTTCCATATTAGGAATATGCCATTTAGTCGGGGCAAGACCGCGAGCATCTCTAACCGCATGCCAGTTGTAAAGCTTCCCCAATTGAGGTGCATTTTCCGCATCTTCATTGTAGTAGCACCAAGCAGGTATGCCGGCGAGATCTGCTTCTCTCCATTCGTCCATTGTTTGCGCTTCCATGATAGGATCACCATTTCTGAACCTTGTTACATTCAGGTTTTCCGCCATCCATGTCTGGTTGCCCATTCTAACCGTCTTGTATTGAAAACCATCAATATCGGTGATATTGTCTGATCTGATTATTTGTAGAGTTGGTTTTTTACTCTTTTTGGCATTAGCGATTGAGTCGGCAGTCAGTTTACTTAGTTTCAAGGAATCGGCTATTCTCTGTTTGCTGAGTTTTATAGAGTCGGCAATTCTTTCGTTCTTTAATTTGAGTTCTTCTGCTGCTTTTTGGCTTGCGAGTTTAATGGAATCGGCCTGGCGTTTTTTTA
>JBKDJT010000309.1:0-4627 GCA_046345435.1 Bacteroidota bacterium | reverse complement strand
GTGTGACAATTAATGCTTCTAAATCTGACTTGCCGCTTGGGTCAAGAATGCCTATTTCTTTATTAGCGAGAGAAATATTACAATACGCTTCTACAACTGAAGAAGCAATAAAAATTGCAGAAAAGCGACACACTTTTGTTTCAGAAACTTTAATGATCGGATCCGCTATAGACGGGAAAACAATACTTATTGAAAAGTCTCCGACTAAGATGAATGTATACGAGTCCAAAAGCGATCAGCTTATATGTACAAATCACTATCAGGGAGACTTATTCAAGAAAGACCCTGTTAATATAAAAAATATTCAAGAGAGTGATAGTAAACTTAGATATGCTCGGGTTTCAGAGTTAATTAATAAAGAAAGCGTGTTGGATGTGAATAAAGCGGCTGGAATATTGAGAGACCAATATGCAGAAAATGAAGACTCCTTGGGAATCGGAAATCCAAGAGCCATTAATCAACTAAATGGACATCATAGTGTGATAATAATTCCACAAAAGAAATTATTTTATATATCTACTTTCGATTTTCAACTTGGCCCCTATGTTTGTTATGACCTGTCGGCTACTTTTACTACACGAAAAGCACAGATCACAGACTCAATAAACGCTGATCCTTTTTTATTATCACAAGCATACAAAGGCTACAAAGAGTTTAGGCGCATTAAACAGGAGATAAACAAATTTCTTATTTTAAATAATCCTCTAAGCCTTAATTCACAAGAGATAAATTATTTTATATCTTTAAATGCCGAATCATACCTTAGTTACGAAACTATAGGAAGGTACTTTTACAAAAAAGAGGATTTTAATAACGCCTCGAAATATTTTAAGTTGGCGCTTTCAAAACGAGTTGCCTCGCCTAAAGTCGAATCAGAAATTAAATTATTGCTTCAAAATTGTTCTCGGAGATAAAACACATGAACCTTAATTCAACAAACGGGAGTTTACATTCAGTTTATGATACGATTATGTATGCAAAACAGAATTCTCCTTTTTATCAAAATCATTTAAAGTCTTTTAATCCCGGTCAACAGGATATTACAGAAAGTTTTTTAAAAACACTCCCGTTTACAACAAAAGAAGATATATCATCAAACAATCTTGATTTTTTAGCCGTTCCATTGAGTCGTGTAGCCGAATATTGCACCACATCCGGAACAGCCGGAGATCCTATTACAATTTACCTTACCAAAACCGATCTGTTAAACCTTGGTAAAAATGAAGAGCAGTCGTTTCGTCTTACGGGAGCCGGTGCAGAAGATGTTTTTCAGTTAATGACTACAATTGACAAACAGTTTATGGCCGGGCTGGCTTATTATCTTGGAGTGCAAGAACTCGGAGCAGGATTAATAAGAATTGGGCCGGGAGTTCCGTCAATGCAATGGAAGTCAATATTTATGAATAAACCGACTGTTTTGATTGCCGTACCGGGGTTTATCGTTTCGCTAATTGACTATGCCAAAAAAAACAATATAGATTATCGCTCTTCTTCTGTGCGGTCAATTATTTGTATTGGAGAGCCTATACGGGAAGCAGATTTCAGCCTTAATTTACTTGGCAGACGCATTGTTGACAACTGGAACGTTCAGCTATTTTCTACATATGCTTCTACGGAAATGGGGGCTGCGTTTACCGAATGTAAGTACCACAACGGGAGTCATTTAAATACCGATCTATTATATCTTGAAGTTATAAAGGATAATGGTGAAGATGCACAAGAAGGAGAAGCCGGGGAAATTGTTATAACTACATTAAAAAGATCCGGCACTCCTTTAATAAGGTACAGAACAGGAGACATTGCTCATATATATTTGAAAACTTGTGGGTGCGGTGAGCGGTCCCGGAGAATTGGACCTATTTTAGGAAGAAAAAGTCAGATAATTAAGTATAAGGGAACAACAATCTTTCCTAATTCAATCTTCAAAATATTAGACAGTTTTGAGGATGTGACATGTTATAAGGTAGAAGTTTCCAGAGATTCGCTCGGAAATCATGCGCTTACAGTTCTATTAGAAAAAGAAGTTGAATCATCCGGTAACCTATTTAATATAATTGAAAAATGCAGAGCAGAGATGAGGGTGGTTCCCGATTTTTTATTTTTGGAAAAAGATTATCTTTATACTCAGATTTATAAAAGTAACTCAAGGAAGCCTGAAAAAATTATATTTAAATGATCTAAAGAAATATTTTTAACTGTTATTCTTCTTTTTACAAGAGGTTTTTCATTTAATCATGTTTTATATAATCGAACAAGTTGCCAAATATGTAATTAAAAGTTTTTTATCAATTTTTATAAATTATTAGATTAATAACAAAAAACCAAAATGTATGAAAAGGACTCTGTTTTTAGCAATTATGTTTTCAATGGCTTTAATCAACGCAAAAGCTCAGAAGGTATCAGATCTGTTCGGTAGCTCTTCCACCAAGATTATTTGGTTAGGAATTGATTTTTCACATGCAAGGCTGTTTGGTGATTTTGCTCAATTTGCCGAGGCCGGATCTACGGGGCCATTGGTGCTTAAAAACAAGTTTTTCCCTGCCTGGAATGAACTTGTTTTATCAGAGCCGAAAAAATATGATGTTGCCGGAATGTTTAGAAAAGAAAACATGTTGTATAAAATAAATACAATTACAAAGATTAATTCAAATGCTCCTATTGAGGATTTAATGGACGCCGAAAACGAGCCTGACTATAAAAAAGAGGATATTCAAAAGTTTATCAAATCTTATGATTTTGATGAAAAGCAGGGAATTGGATTAATGTTTGTAGCAGAAAGCATGAATAAATACCGTGAAATGGGGAAATATCACTTCGTAGCGATTAATCTTTCTAATAAAGAAATTCTTCTTCATGATGTATTCGAAGGAAAAGCGGGTGGCTTTGGATTACGTAATTATTGGGCCCGTTCTTTTTATGAAGTTATATTACAGATACGAGACCAACAATATAAAATCTGGAAAAGAGAGTATGGAAATTAATTTATAAATAAACTTTTTTGATTTTATTATAAATTGAAAATTGAACTATTTAAAAGGACCACTCCCTGCACATATGTAGGGATTGGTCCTTTTCTTTTTAGACCGCTATTATGTTAATATTTATTTTTACTCAAAATATTTGAATAATATATCATTGAAAATAGATAAGATCCTTGGCAATAAAGTAGCCTAGATTTTATCTGTAGCCCCTACTAATCTCGATCCAATGATTTAACCTTTCTTCGTATCTTACTGTCATATATTATATATGAAGAAAACATTCAATATTCTTTCCTTATTCATAGGTAGTATTCTCTTGTTTTTATCCTGCTCCAAAGATGAAAACAAAACATCCTATCCATCGATGAAAGAAACTTTCGGATCAAACATCAACCCCGATCAGCTTGCCAATTATTCCGCACAGCCGCGTCCGGGCTATATTCTCAAAGATAACTCGGGAGCCAACCCAATAACCGATGCAAAAGCAACCCTTGGTCGCGTACTTTTCTACGATAAAAACCTGAGTATCGACAACACAGTTGCCTGCGCCAGCTGTCACCAGCAACAATTTGCATTCGGCGATCCGATTGTACCAAGCAAAGGTGTGCAGGGCGGAACCACAGGTCGACACTCAATGCGTCTGATCAATACCAGATTCGGAAGTGAGCTGCGCTTTTTCTGGGATGAACGCGCGCCTTCCCTCGAATTACAAACGACTCAGCCGATTAAAGATCACGCTGAAATGGGCTTTAGCGGACAAAACGGAAGACCTGGTTTTAATTCAGTAATCAGCAAACTTCAGAGCATCAACTACTATAAAGAGTTGTTTCAATTTGTTTACGGTGATCAGGCCATTACTGAAGTACGCCTCCAGGAGTGCCTGTCACAATTCATCAGGAGTATTCAATCATTCGATGCAAAATATGATATAGGCAGATCACAAGTGGGCAACGATGGGCCGCCCTTCCCAAATTTCACTCCACAGGAAAATCAGGGTAAGCAATTATTTCTGGCTCCTCCGCAATTTGGTCCGGGTGGTATTCGCACCGGCGGTGGCGCAGGTTGCGCCGGGTGTCACCGTCCTCCTGAATTTGATATAGACCCCAATAGTAGAAACAACGGAATCACGGCTACAATTACAGGTGGCACACAGGATTTTACCAACACAAGGTCTCCTTCACTACGCGACTTAACGAACAATGCAGGAATCGTGAATGCTCCGATGATGCATAATGGAGGTATCAATAGTCTGCGCAATGTGATCCTTCATTACAATACAATAAACAGAAGAGAAGGCAACAACAACTTAGATCCTCGACTTACACCGGGAGGAAGTCCACAACGTCTGCAATTAACAGAAGCCGAAATCAATGCGCTCGTTTCGTTCCTTCAAACACTGTCAGGAACAAATATATATACCAATAAAAAATGGAGTGATCCTTTTTTGAAATAAAAATATCTTATGCGAGCTTAAAAATACAATTTAAGACGGATTTATCCTAGTACTTAGTAAGCATTTAATTGAAAGTTATTGTGCTATATTTTTAGCGATGCTAATCCTGAAACAAGCTTTAACTTGCAATTAATGGATAAATTAAAGAACATAACAAGTGTAGTATGGAACATTTTATACAAGTATTGTATAC
>JBKDJT010000308.1:0-5078 GCA_046345435.1 Bacteroidota bacterium | reverse complement strand
GAGTATGAGTCCATTGGTTTGCCATTCCTTGAGAGGCTGGGTCAAGTTGTGTATGAATATGAGCTCAACAGAAAGAAAAAGCGTTTACCTGATTTGTCTCGCTTCAATATCGATTATAATTGAAACAGGCATAAAAATATTTGCTAACAATTGGTTGGTTCAGTTCTGATATTTTTGCGCCCATGAATATCCAACTATCATCATTACTCGACCGGTTTGCCGAGCCGGAAACGCTGAAAATGGCGAAACTCGGCCGTGAATTAAGGGCCCAGGGCATTGATGTAATAGATCTAAGTCTTGGAGAGCCTGATTTTGATACTCCAAAGCATATTAAGGAAGCTGCAAAAAAAGCAGTTGATGACAATTACAGTCATTACACACCGGTTGCCGGTTACCTTGATTTGCGTGAGGCAGTATGTAAAAAGCTTAAGCGTGACAATAATTTGGATTATTTGCCTGAAAATATTGTAGTATCAACAGGTGCAAAACAGAGTCTGGCGAATATCATTCTTGCTTTGGTCGACAAAGGAGACGAAGTAATCATTCCGGCACCATTCTGGGTTACATATTCAGAGCTGGTTAAAATTGCAGGCGGAGTGCCGGTGATATTGCCCACTTCGATGGAAAACGGGTTCAAACTAACTGCTGAGGAACTGGAAAAGGCAGTCAATTCACGGAGTAAAGTGTTTTTGTTTTCTTCTCCCTGCAATCCCTCTGGTTCGGTGTACAGCAGGGCAGAACTGGAAAGCCTCGCTGCTGTTTTTGAAAAACATCCGGGTATTTTCATTATTTCTGATGAGATTTATGAATACATAAATTTTGTAGGGAAACACGAGAGTATTGCACAATTTGCTTCCGTTAAAGAGCGTGTGATCATTGTAAATGGTCTAAGTAAAGGTTATGCAATGACCGGTTATCGTCTTGGATATATTGCAGCACATGCGACAATTGCAAAGGCATGTGAAAAATTACAAGGGCAATTTACAAGCGGTGCAAATGCAGTTACACAACGTGCTGCCATCGAAGCTTTGATTGGTGACCAGCAACCTACTGCAGAGATGAATGAAGAATTTAAGTGTCGTAAAAAACGAGTACTTGAATTAGTTAGTGAGATTCCCGGATGGAAGCTTGCAGAGCCGGATGGCGCATTTTATGTTTTTCCGGATGTGTCTTCCTATTTCGGAAGGTCAACCGGAAAAGAAATTTTACATAATGCAGATGACTTCTGTATGTATTTGCTCAATACTGCACATGTGTCTACCGTAACCGGAAGGGCTTTCGGATCGCCAAACTGCATTCGCTTATCGTTCGCTAACAGCATGCAAAAAATTGAAGAGGCATACGAGCGAATTAAAAAAGCACTGGAGCAGTTGCATTAACATAAAGAAGGCGAATCAAACGATTCGCCTTCTTGCTTATATACTTATTTTTTCTTTGCTGCTTTTTTCTTTACAGCCGCTTTCTTTTTCACTGCTGTTTTTTTCGGAGCCGACTTTTTTGGTTTCTTGTCAAAGGCGCCTGGCAAATGTGCTTCTATCATTTTCTTCACTTCTTCCAGAGAAATTTCTTTTACTTCTTCTGCAGCGTATTTTGTGCCATCAGCTTTTTTATCGAGTTTCAGCATTTTCTTTCCGAATCTCACAAAAGGCCCCCATCTGCCATTTTCAATCGAAATTTTCTCTTCAGGCCATTGCTGAATATACCTGCCTGCTTCTTTCTCCATCTTTGCTTCAATCAACTCAGAAATGTCATTTGGTGAAAGTGCATCAAAATTATAACGACGTGGCACATTGATAAATAAGTCATTCCATTTGATATAAGGGCCAAAACGTCCTTTCCCTTTTACGACCGGTTTGTTTTGATATGTCGCTATCGGTGCATCTGCTGATTGTTTTTCCTGTATCAGTTCCGTAGCTCTTTCAAGTGTAACATCAAGGGGCTCTTCCCCCTTAGGTATAGAAACAAATTGATCCCCATATTTTACATAGGGTCCAAAGCGGCCGATGTTTACGCTTATTTCATATCCATCAAGTTCTCCAAGAGTTTTCGGCAACTTGAAAAGATCCAATGCCTGCTCAAGTGTAATCGTTTCAATACTCTGGTCTTTTCGCAGAGATGCAAACCTTGGTTTTTCTTCATCATTCGCATCGCCAATCTGCACCATCGGACCAAACCTTCCCATGCGTGCAATAATTTTTTTACCGCTAACGGGATCTAGGCCAAGTTCGTGTTCTCCGCGTGCTCTTTCGGCAGTTTCAATGGTGCTGTCTACTTCTTTTTTAAAAGGCTTATAAAAACTTTGTAGCATCTTGTTCCATTTCATTTTGCCAAGTGCTACTTCATCAAACTCTTCTTCGATTTTAGCAGTAAATCCATAATCCATGATGTTCTCAAAATGCTGTTTGAGAAAATCTGTTACAACTAAACCAAGATCAGTAGGGAAGAGCTTTGATTTTTCCGCTCCTGTATTTTCCTGTTCAATACTTTTTGCGACCTGATCGTTTTTGAGTGTTAGGACGTTGTAATTTCTTCTCACACCTTCTTTGTCTCTTTTCTCAACATAGCCGCGTTTGAGAATAGTTGATATTGTTGGCGCATAGGTAGATGGTCGTCCAATACCCAGCTCTTCCAGTTTTTTCACAAGTGAAGCTTCCGTATATCGTGGTGCGGGTCGTGTAAATCTTTCTGTTGCGTTCATTACAATAAGCGGAAGCGTCTGTTTCACTTTCAGAGGTGGTAACATTCCTTCTTCCTGTTCTCCTTCCTGCTGTTCATCATCATCTTTGCCCTCTCTATATACTTTCAGAAAGCCGTCAAATTTCAAAACTTCTCCTTCGGCTTTTAGTTCTTCCTTATTTGTAGAGATGAGAATATGTGCTATTGTTTTCTCTAACTCAGCATCGGCCATTTGTGAGGCCATCGTTCTTTTCCAGATCAGTTCATATAATTTTTTTCCATCCGGATCATCTACTGTTGTCTGGTCCATATATGTTGGACGAATGGCCTCATGCGCTTCCTGCGCGCTTTCATTTTTATTTTTGTATTTGCGAAACTGATGGTAGCGTTCGCCATACATGCCTTTAATGGTTCTTGTTAGATCACCTAGCGCAGTATCACTCAGGCTTACACTGTCTGTACGCATGTAGGTAATCTTACCACTTTCATAAAGTCGTTGTGCAATTTGCATGGTACGACTAACAGAGTATCCAAGTTTACGACTTGCTTCCTGTTGTAAAGTAGAAGTAGTAAAAGGAGGCGCAGGTGATTTTTTGCCGGGCTTTACCTGAATGTCTGTTACGGAGTAAGCGGCGCCGATACATGACTGTAAAAATGCTTCAGCATCTTGCTGTTTATCCTGCTTTTTCCCCTCAGCTTTAAAAGTGACAGCTTTCCCTGCAAGGTCGGAAGCACTGAAAAGAGCTTCAATTTTATAGGAAGAAGATGCGGAGAATGCATTTATTTCTCTTTCTCTTTCCGCAATTAGCCGAACTGCCACACTCTGCACACGGCCTGCGCTGAGATTATTGCGCATGGAGATTTTTCTCCAGAGTACCGGACTTAATTCAAAACCTACTATTCTGTCGAGAATTCTTCTTGCTTGTTGTGCATGCACCAGATTCATATCAACAGTGCGAGGTTGCTGAACAGCTTTCTGAATGGCGGGCTTGGTGATTTCATGAAAAACGATGCGCTTTGTTTTTACCGGATCAAGTCCCAATACTTCACACAGATGCCAGCTGATGGCTTCACCTTCACGGTCCTCATCCGTTGCCAGCCACACTTCATCAGCTTTTTTTGTCAGAGAGCGAAGTTCTTTCACAACTTTATCTTTATCCTCTGAAATCGTATAACGGGGTTCGAAATCTTTATTGACATCAATGCCCATCTCATCTTTTTCAAGATCTCTGATATGCCCGAAACAACTTTTTACCTCAAAATCTTGTCCGAGAATTTTCTCGATAGTTTTTGCTTTCGCAGGGCTCTCAACGATCAGTAAGTTTTTTGCCATAATCAGAAAATTGTCCGTCCATTTTTGAAAAACGGAAGCACAATATTAAAGAATGCCGGGGAATTCGAAGCCTGTTAAAAAAAAGGAGATTTCTTTTTTTATCATCTCAACACCGAATTTGAGATTACTTTACCGGTTGATTTTCGGGAGGAGGGAAACGCAAGGATGTAAGCATTTCCACAAGCGGATTTACATGGTAAATTTTTTTGTTCATCCTGTTTCCCTGAATAATAATTGTAAGAGAATCTGTAATTACTCTGTAAAAACAAGAGTTGTTGCCATGCCACCAACCGTTGTGATAGATTATTTTTTTAGTGCTGTCCAGCAAATACATTCTCCATCCCATTCCGTAATTACTGACTTCTTTTTTTTCAAAACTTGTAGGAGAAAAGGCTTTACTTTTTATATTTTCAGAAATAAAATCAGTGTACAGCGCCTGGTCCCATTTCAGCATATCGCGAACAGTAGAATAAACGTTTTTATCACCATATGTTTGATCAAGAAAAGTGTATGGCTCCATTAGTCCATTCGATTTGTATGAAGGTGTAATACGTTTTTCATCTTCCTGCCGATAGATAAACGTGTTGTTCATTCCAAGAGGTTCGAAAAAATTCTTTTTTATAAATTCCGGGAATGGTATCCCGCCCGTTTTTTCTACGATGAGTGCAAGCAACATGTAATTCGTATTGCAGTAGAGAAAAGATTTTCCGGGTACTCCTCTCAGTTTAGGTCTTCGGGTATTCATAACCTGCAGCACATCCTGATTAGTTGCTTTTTTAGTTTTGTTTGCCCAGAAATCTTTCATGAAATAAATGTAGTCGGGCAACTGACTGCGATGTGTAAGCAGCATCTCAATGGTAATTCCTTTATAAGGAAACGCAGGAAAATATTTTTGCAGCGTATCCGAAAGTTTTAGTATTCCTGCTTCATTCAGTTTCAGAATAGCCATTGCCGTGAAAGGTTTGGAGCTCGAAGCAATATGAAAAGGGGTTGAGGAATTGATCGTGTCATTGCCTTTCAAATGTGCTGTTCCAAGATATCTTTCAAACAGAATAGTCCCTTTTTTGGC
>JBKDJT010000307.1:0-3531 GCA_046345435.1 Bacteroidota bacterium | reverse complement strand
GAACGACAAACTCCGGTTGCCAAGAAACTTGTTCATCATTGGCCGGAGAAAATAGTTGCTTATCAGCAGGACTATTATGAATACAAAGTAAGAGATAAGGTCATTCGTCAGCCGATGTTCTCTGTTAGCTTAAGCGGTACTCGTATTCCAAAAGTTGTTCTTCCAAAATACAAAGACTGGGGAGATCTGCTTCGCTGGCAGGCTCAGGAAAATGTTCCGGGCAGTTTTCCGTTTACAGCAGGAGTATTCCCTTTGAAACGTGAAGGCGAAGACCCAACGCGCATGTTTGCCGGAGAAGGCGGACCCGAACGCACCAATAAACGTTTTCATTATGTTTCTATCGGACAGCCTGCTCATCGACTATCAACGGCATTTGACAGTGTTACTTTGTATGGAGAAGATCCAGCACATCGTCCGGATATATATGGCAAGGTTGGTAACAGCGGCGTAAGTATTGCAACAGTAGACGATGCCAAAAAATTATACAGTGGTTTCGACCTATGTGATCCGAAGACATCTGTGAGTATGACGATCAATGGTCCTGCTCCGATGCTGCTCGCTTTTTTTATGAATGCAGCCATCGATCAGCAATGTGAAAAATGGTTGGAGAAAGAAGGGAAATGGTCGTTGGCCGAAGAAGCTTTCGCAAAAAAATACGGCAAGGCTGCTCGTCCCGTTTACAACAATACTTCTTTCCCTAATAGTTTGCCGGAAGGAAATAACGGACTCGGCTTGAAGTTGTTGGGTTTAAGCGGAGATGAAGTATTGCCGGCAGACGCCTATGAACAATGCAAAAAAGCTGCTTTGCAACAAGTACGTGGAACAGTGCAGGCAGATATTCTGAAAGAAGACCAGGCTCAGAACACCTGTATCTTCTCCACTGAGTTTGCATTGAAGCTGATGGGTGATGTGCAGCAATATTTCATTGAACAGAATGTGCGTAATTTTTACAGTGTGAGCATCAGCTGTTATCATATTGCCGAAGCAGGAGCAAATCCAATTACACAACTTGCCTTTACACTGGCAAATGGATTTACTTATGTAGAATATTACCTCAGTCGTGGGATGAATATTGATGACTTCGCTCCTAACCTTTCTTTCTTTTTCAGCAATGGCATGGATCCGGAATATAGTGTAATTGGTCGTGTTGCCAGAAGGATCTGGTCAAAGGCGATGAAATACAAATACAAAGCCAATAAGCGCAGTCAGATGTTGAAGTATCATATTCAAACATCAGGAAGAAGCTTGCATGCTCAGGAAATTGATTTCAATGATATCCGTACAACATTGCAGGCATTGTATGCAATTTATGATAACTGTAATTCACTGCACACAAATGCTTATGACGAAGCAATCACCACACCAACAGAAGAAAGTGTGCGTCGTGCAATGGCCATCCAATTGATCATCAATCGTGAACTTGGTACAGCTAAAAATGAAAATCCGAATCAGGGCTCATTCCTCATTGAGGAGTTAACTGATCTTGTGGAAGAAGCAGTGATGAATGAATTCAATCGCATCACCGAGAGAGGAGGTGTGCTTGGATCAATGGAAAGAATGTATCAGCGTAATAAAATTCAGGAAGAGAGCTTGTATTACGAACATCAGAAACATACAGGCGAGTTGCCAATTGTAGGCGTTAATACATTTTTAAATAAGAAAGGAAGTCCGACTGTTGTGCCGGGAGAAGTGATTCGCAGTACAACAGAAGAAAAAGAACAACAGATCAATAATTTGAAAGCATTTTGGACAAGAAACGAGCAACGCGGCGCAGAAGAATTGAAGAAGCTTCAGCAGGTTGCTGTTTCCAACGGAAATATTTTTGCGCAGTTGATGGAAACAGTGAAATATTGCTCACTTGGTCAGATCACCAATGCATTATACGCTGTAGGTGGTCAATACAGGAGGAATATGTAATGCGTCATTCCAGTAAAAAACCAGGTGTGGATGTTGTACTGGATGTACTAAATCTTCTTAATCAATCTAATCCAGACTCTGCTTTTATCACAAGTTTGCTTGCGCAGTATCGTGAACGAGGGAGTCTGAGCAGAAAACAATTGCAGGGGTTGGTATCAAAAGGAAAGAAAGCAGACTCTGTACCGGAACCGAAATTATCTACAATAGAAGCCATTATATTAAAAATGCCGGTTAGGGAAAAAGCGCCTCCAACCATCTCAGCGATTATACAGGAAGAAACAAAAGACCCACTGATTGAGGAACAACTCAACCAGATACTTACAGTCTTTCCATCACACAAACGTGCTTTATATCTCAAAGCGAAATATGATAACGGCGAATCGATCAGTCCTGCTGAGAAAAAGGAGTTGATTCAATTTGAGCAAATTGCTTTGAAGAAGAAAAGCGGTTAACAGTTATCCGTTGTCGGTTATCAGTTAATAATTATAACTGCTAACCGATAACTGCTAACCGATAACGGCTAACAGATAACTGCCAACTGTTAACTGCTTCACTCCCATATTACTTTCCCTGCTGCTTCAAACCATTCAGGATAAAAGTGCTGATGAATTTTCTCAACCTGGTTTCTTTTTACTTTCATGGTAGGAGTAAGCAACCCGTTTTCAACTGTCCAGCTTTCTTTCATTACCACCAGCTTTTCCAGTCGTTCATATTGTTCAAGCTGCGGATTAACTTCTGTAAGAAGTTTTGAAAATCCTTCTGATAACTCCTGATTTGTTTTTTTCTTTCCTGTTTCTGAGATGGTAACCAGCGCAATGGGTTGCGGAATACCCATACCAACAACACATACTTGCTCAATATCTGTATTCACTAATAACTTTGTTTCAATCGGAGTAGGTGCTATATATTTCCCTTTATTGGTCTTGAACAGATCTTTAACTCTTCCTGTCACAAATAAAAATCCATCGTGATCGTATTCGCATAAATCTCCTGTTTTCAAATACCCTTCTTCGTCAAATAATTCTGCAGTTAGTCCGGGTTCTTTATAATAACCCATCGTGTTTGAGGGGCCTTTCACACAAAGTTCGCCTTCGGGAGATAGTTTAACTTTTAATCCGGTTAATGGTTTTCCTACAGAGCCCATTTTGTGATCCCATGGGCGTTCGTAGTGTGCGTATACACAGTCTTCCGTCATTCCTAATGCCTGCAGAATGGTAATGTCAAGTTTTCGAAACCATTCAAGTAAACTGACGGAGATAGGCGCTGCAGCACTGATGATATGTGAAGCACGAGAAAGCCCAAGTTTTTTTCGGATTTTCTTTTTAATAATTCCGCCGATAATTGGTATTGATAACAACAGATTTAATTTTTTCTGCGGCATCTTATGAAGAATACCATCTCTGAATTTGCTCCAGATGCGCGGTACGGCAAAAAATAAATGAGGTTGTATTTCTTCCAGATTTGCTGCAAAAGTTTCAAGTGACTCGGCAAAAGAAATTTCAGCACCGCTGTAGATACCATTCAATTCAAGACCTACTCTTTCTGCAACATGACTCAATGGTAAATAGGAGAATAAGACAGCTCTTTGAGGTAGTCTTAAATCGGAAATTGCAG
>JBKDJT010000306.1:0-6809 GCA_046345435.1 Bacteroidota bacterium | reverse complement strand
TTCTTAATCCTACCATACAGGTTCATTGCGAGAAGATGTATAATTACTTACTCGAAAATGACGCCTTTGCAAATAAAATTTTTATATCAAAAGACGGAGTACTTGAAACAAGAATCAAATTGAGCTACGACAAATTAAATAAAGGATCCGGTACATCTACGCTTCTATCCTGGAAAGAGTATAACGTGATGGATTCGACAGAAAATATTGACGAAGAATATCTGACAACCTTGCTGGACAGCACCAAAAAGAATGTAATTATTTGTGGTTCTCTTGACGAAAAATTCAGTATAAAACTAATTAAAGCAGCTGCAGGTTTAAACAAATATGAAATTACCCTTTATGGTATGCCGAGCTGGGAAACTATTTCTGAAACTGATAACAAATCAAACCAAAATCTAAAGATTCTTTATACAACTTCCTTTTACAACACCAGGAAACAAACTGAAAAGAAATTTGAAGACCGATTTATTAGAAAAACAAATAGCAGGCCCAGCGACTATGCATATAAAGCTTATGAATCAACCCTTTATTTTTCCAGATTACTCATGCGGCATGGCAGTAACATTAATAGTCACTTGGACGATACGGAAGAAACAATCTTTACCCCGTATGTTATAAAGCCCGTTTACAGCCAGGCCTCTGCCACTGTATTATTCCGGGAAAATAAAAATGTCCATATTATTCAGCATGAAAAAGGTGTAAAAACTCAAGTTACACAACAGTGAACAGTAAGCCACAGAAATTTGTTTTAAGAATAGTTGACTTTATATAAAGCTTCTATTCTTCACAAATTAGGTTTCAATTCATGCTCGATCTCAGAAAAGAAGGATTGTACTGCCTTCCCGGCCATTTCTATATTGACCCCTGGCGCCCAGTTTCCCATGCAGTAATAACCCATGCCCACAGCGACCATGCAAGAGCAGGGCATCAACAATATCTCTGCCATCCTCTTACAAAAAAATTACTCGAAAAGAGACTTGGAAAGCACCTGTATCAAGAAGCACACTGGAATCAGCCAATCATTCATAACGGAGTTCGAATCAGCCTTCATCCGGCAGGGCATATAGCCGGATCATCACAAATACGAATTGAATACAATGGTGAAGTGTGGGTTGTAAGTGGTGATTACAAAACTGAAAACGACGGCATTTCCGGCTTATTTGAACCGATCAAATGTCATTCTTTTATTACAGAATCAACGTTTGCATTGCCTATCTATAATTGGGAACCGCAACAAATCATTTATGAAAAAATGAGAAAGTGGGTCCTCCAGAACAAAGAGCATGGGTTTAACTCTGTTTTTTTTGCATACAGCCTTGGTAAAGCTCAAAGAGTAGCTGACGCTGTCGCAAACGCAACTGATAAAATCGTAGTTCACGGGGCAGTATTTGAAATGCATGACATTTTGCAAGAAACAGGAATACAATTACCGAATGTAATTCACCACACAAACTTTATAAAAGAAAATTCAGATAAGCCGGTTGTTATTATTGCCCCAATGTCGGCAATAAATACACCCTGGCTGAAAAAATTCCAACCCTTTAAAACAGCGATCTGCAGCGGATGGATGCAGATACGCGGACACGCAAAAAGACAGGATGCAGATATCGGCTTTGTGTTAAGCGATCACGCCGACTGGAAAGGATTAACAAACAGTATCCTTG
Source organism: Bacteroidota bacterium (assembly GCA_046345435.1). Lineage (GTDB taxonomy): Bacteria > Bacteroidota > Bacteroidia > Chitinophagales > Chitinophagaceae > Lacibacter. The sequence goes on along the minus strand of JBKDJT010000306.1, from coordinate 5,142 downwards.
AAACTGGTGCAGAAAAAGTACTCGTCACACATGGATATGAGTCTGTATTAAGCAGATATCTGCAGGAAAAAGGAATTGATGCCCATGAATTGAACACACAGAAAAGAAAATATTAATGAAGCTGAAGTAGAATGAATATAAACTTCAAATATGATAAACGAATAACTTATTTGTCAACGTATACCAGATGAACGAATTCGCCACATTAATCTATCTTTTATCATCAACAAACAGTGTACTTGATAAAAAAGTATTGCTTGCAGATTATTTTTCTAATGCTGACGATCAAGATAAATTATGGGCACTGGCCTTGTTTACAGGCAGAAAACCTAAAAGATCAATCAGAACCACTCAACTTAAGAAATGGTGTTTCGAATTTACAGATATTCAAGACTGGCTATTTGATGCCTCTTATCAAATGGTTGGCGATCTTGCTGAAACCATTTCATTATTGATATGCAGCAAGAGTAATTCAAAAATACAACTAAACGATCAAGAACAAATCTCTCTTTCAGATAGTCTGAAAAAATTAAAGTCCCTTAGCCTGGCAGACGAGGATTTTAAAAAAAGCTATATCATCAGCCAATGGGAAATACTTGATCAGAATGAATGTTTTGTATTTAATAAACTGATCACCGGCGGATTCAGAATTGGCGTATCTGACAATTTAATCAGCAGTGCAATAGCTAAAATCTTAAACAAACCTTTAAGTGAAATTCAACATCGACTAAGCGGCAACTGGACACCAGAAAATATATCCTGGGATGAATTGCTATTTACAACTGTTGAAGATCAATCTAAGCCCTACCCCTTCTATTTATGCCATCCTGTTGTTGAAAGCAAGATTGATTTTTTACCCGATGAATGGTATGCAGAAAACAAATGGGATGGAATCAGGGGACAGATCATCAAAAGAAAAAATGAGATTTTCATCTGGAGTCGTGGCGAAGAACTAATGAATGAACAGTTTCCTGAATTAGTTGGATTAAATGAATGTTTACCCAACGGAACTGTATTAGACGGTGAGATTATATGCTTAGACAAATCAAAAGAGACTATTAACCCACTGCCGTTTTCATTACTGCAAAAAAGAATCGGAAAGAAAAAACCCGGCAAAAAACTTTTACAGGATGCCCCTGTAATGTTCATTACATATGATTTGATTGAGTGGGAAGAAAAAGATATTCGAAGTGAAACACTCATAAAAAGAAGAAATCTGCTTGAATCATTGATTGAATCATTAAATGCCGACAACATTATTCTTTCACCACTTATAGAATTTAAAAATACAGAAGACTTAAAAATAATAAGAAGTCGCTCCCATAAAGAAAAAACTGAAGGAATTATGCTCAAGAGAAAAATTTCATTTTATCTCTCCGGCAGAAAAAAAGGCGACTGGTGGAAATGGAAAACAGATCCTTTCAATATCGACTGTGTGCTTCTGTATGCGCAGGCTGGTCATGGAAGAAGAGGCGGACTTTATACTGATTATACTTTTGCAGTAAAAGATGGGGATCGGCTGGTAACTTTTGCCAAGGCATATAGCGGTCTTACTGATGAGGAAATTAAAGAAGTAGATGCTTTTATTAAAAAAAACGCAGTTGAAAAATTCGGCCCTGTAAGAACGGTAAAACCTGAGTTGGTATTTGAACTTGCATTTGAAGGCATCCAGGAAAGTAAAAGACATAAATCGGGAGTGGCCTTGCGTTTTCCACGGATCAGCAGATGGAGAAAAGATAAATCAGTGAATGAAATTAATACACTTGACGACCTTAAATCATTACTCAATCAGACTGATTAATAATTCTATTAGCAATAAATAATCATTGAATCAAAAAACTACCATATCATTTCAGGATAGTCCCGGCTACAGGAAAGTAAAAGAATGGATGAGTACCAAAGGAATGCAACCATTCGGATATCAGATTGATTGCTGGAAAGCCATCCATGAAGGTAGAAGCGGAATGGTAAACGCACCAACTGGTTGCGGAAAAACCTTCTCAGTTTTTCTTGGCGAAATAATCAGACAAATCAATCTAACCTCTCACACCAAACTTGCTACGCAAACAAACGGCATCAGGTTATTGTGGATTACGCCTCTGCGAGCATTGGCAAAAGATATTGCGAGAGCCATGCAGGAAGCAATAGATGAACTTGAACTATCATGGCAGGTTGGTATCCGAAATGGCGATACCTCTGTTTATGAGAGAAATAAACAAAAAAAACACATACCTGAAGTACTGGTGATTACACCGGAAAGTATGCATTTGTTGTTCACCCAAAAAGAATCATATAAATGGTTTGAGCAAATCAGCATGATTGCAATTGACGAATGGCATGAATTGATGGGAAGCAAAAGAGGCGTACAGGTTGAACTTGCAGTATCAAAAATTATCAGCCTCAACAAAGAACGAAAAAAAGAAATATGCTGCTGGGGAATTTCAGCAACAATCGGGAACCTCGAGGAAGCAATGGAAGCACTGTTATCACCTATTACAGATAACGGTATCATCATCAGGGCACAAATGAACAAAAAAACAATAGTGACTTCAATTTTACCTGATGAACCAGAAACTTATCCCTGGGCCGGACACCTCGGATTATCTCTAATTGATAAGGTGATACCTTTATTAGAAAAACATACAACCACATTAATTTTTATAAATACTCGTGGAATGAGTGAGCGATGGTATCAGTTTTTGCTGGACGCTTCCCCTGAATTATCCGGAACCATCGCTTTGCATCACGGAAGCATCGATCAGGAATTAAGACAATGGATTGAAGAATCTTTACATACTAAAAAACTTAAAGCTGTGGTTTGTACAGCTTCACTCGACCTTGGAGTAGATTTCAGGCCGGTAGATGCAGTCATTCAGGTTGGCTCACCTAAAGGGGTTTCACGATTTTTACAAAGAGCAGGAAGAAGCGGTCATACATTCGATGGTATCAGTCATATTTATTTTCTGCCTACACATTCTCTTGAACTTGTAGAATCGGTAGCATTACAAACAGCCATGAATACACAATGTCATGAAGCGAAGCCCCCTCTCCTTCTTTGTTATGATGTGCTGATTCAATACCTGCATACATTGGCCTCAGGAGACGGTTTTGATCCCGATCTTGTTTTCTCGGAAATTAAAAATACTTATTGCTTCCGTGATTTAGAAAAAGATGAATGGCTTCAGATATTTTCATTTGTACTGAATGGCGGAAAAGCACTTGAAGGGTATGACGATTACAATAAACTTAAAAACGAGAATGGACTTTATCGATTAGTATCACGAAAACTAACGATGCGTCACCGAATGAATATCGGTACTATTGTAAGTGATGCAATGTTGAAAGTCAAGTTGATGAATGGAAGCTATCTCGGCATGATAGAAGAATGGTTTATCAGTCGTCTCGAACCCGGCGAATCATTCACACTTGCAGGAAGAAATCTGGAACTTGTCCAGATAAAAGAAATGACTGTGATTACTCGTATTTCAAAGAGTAAAAAAAGCATTATCCCGAGCTGGCAGGGAGGTCGAATGAGTTTAACCGCTAATCTCGGTGAAAAATTAAGAGAAACTTTTCATATGATTTCTTCTCATAAAATTAGCCTTCATCCTGAACTGAACCATCTTGGTGCTCTTTTTAATTTGCAGGAAGAATTATCGCACATACCTAAGGAGAGTGAATTGTTAATTGAAATACATCAGAGCAAAGAAGGACAGCATTTGCTTGTATATCCTTTTGAAGGGAGACAAACTCATGAAGCAATGAGTGCTTTGCTTGCTTACAGAATCGGAAAATTAACTCCGATCAGTTTTTCAATTTCCATGAATGACTATGGTTTTGAATTGCTTAGTGACCGAACATGGATCCCCGATAAAAACATATGGGCTGAATTATTCTCATCTAAAGATTTAATTAAAGACCTACAGAAAAGTATCAATGCCACAGAAATGGCAAAAAGGAAATTTCGTGATATCGCAGTGATCAGCGGTCTCATTATCCAAACTATGCCCGGCGGATCAAAAAAAGCTAAACATCTGCAATCATCAGCCGGACTTCTATTTAATGTCTTTGAAGAATACGATCCTGAAAATTTACTATTACGTCAGGCATACCGAGAGGTATTTGATATACAGATAGACGAACTGCGTATCAGACAGGCACTGAAAAGGATTGAACGGGCTAAAATCATCATTAAACAACCAAAGAGATTTACCCCTCTATCCTTCCCTATAATTGCAGATGGATTAAACAGAAACCATTTATCGACTGAAAAGCTTGCTGACAGAATATTAAAGATGCAACTACAACTAAAAAAACAGAGCCGTTCTTAAATATCTTTTTCGCCTCTGAACTGTTCTTTTTAAATTGCAATAAATATATTAAGATGCTTAAGAAAGTTACTTACGGGATAATTGCTGTACTGGTGATTATGCAATTCATCAGGCCTTCACGAAATGAAGCTGCAGGACCTTTTGAAAAAGATATTGCAAAACAATTTCCGATGAATAAGGAAGTAGAAACAGCTTTACAGAAGTCGTGTTATGATTGCCACAGCAACCAGACCCAATACCCCTGGTATTCAATGATTCAGCCTTTGGGTTGGTGGCTTCAGCATCATGTGGATGAAGGTAAAGAGCACTTGAATTTTCATGAGTTCCTGTCTTATAGTCCAAAAAAACAGGATCATAAGCTCGAAGAAATTGAAGAAGCCGTCAGAGACGGATGGATGCCGCTTGACAGTTATTCATGGATACATAAAGATGCTGTTTTAAATGAGAATGAAAAAGCAGCAATCATGACCTGGGTGAAGGAAAGTCGTCAGAAAGTACAACCTTTCGACAAAACGCAGGGAGGAAAAGAGGAGAAGACGCATGAAGATCATCAAGAATAATCTTCAGTAAGCATGTCGCTGCAACCGGTTGCGTTCAACATCAAAGAGCAAACAATGTGGCTTTCTCCCGAAAGATGTATGTTCTGGGAAAACCAACAAGCTCTAATACTTTGCGATTTACATCTCGGTAAATCAGGTCATTTCAGAAAAGAAGGGATCGGTATTCCCCAGCAGATTCTTAAGCACGATCTTAAGAGACTGAATGCACAGATTGAATACTTTCTGCCTACATCATTGATTATTATCGGCGA